>JANXVP010000178.1 GCA_025351615.1 Ramlibacter sp.
GGCGAGTTGCTGCAGGAGCTGCCGGTGCCGGCGGCCTGCCCGACGATGCCGTGCTTCGGCGGTGCCGACCTGCAGACGCTGTACCTCACCACTGCCAGCGACAGGCGACCCGCGTCGGAACTGGCGCGCTTGCCGAACTCCGGCTGCGTGTTGTCGATGCGGGTGGACGTGCCGGGGCTGGCGGTGAATTTCTTCGTTGACTGAGGACGCCCGGTGGCAATGTCTGCCGTCCCCGCGAACGCCTCCTGGACGAATGCGTGAAGCAGATAATCGGCAGATCGAGGCTCTTTCACCTGCTATGGCATCTCTGCCCACTGTCGCGATCGTCGGAGGCGGCATTGGCGGCTTGTTCGCCGCCAATGCGCTGATTGCCCACGGCGTCTCCGTCTCCGTGTATGAACAGGCGTCCGCGCTGGGCGAAATCGGCGCCGGCGTTTACGTCACGCCGAATGCGGTGCGCCACCTTGAACGCGTCGGTCTGGGCCCGGCCGTCGAGAGCTACGGCGCGAGAGTGGGCCCGGGCTCCTCCTACTATCGCCACGACGGAAGCTTCATCGCTCCCGTCCAGGTCACAGACGCCGACGGCTGGAACGCATGTTTCGGCATGCACCGCGCGGACTTTGTGGAGCTGCTGGCCAGCAAACTGCCGGCGGGCGTCGTTCACACTGGCCATTGCGCCGTCGGCTTCGAGCAGACTGCGGACGTGGCCCGCGTCACGTTCGCGAATGGCGCCGCCGTCGAGGCCGACGTCGTGGTTGCGTGCGACGGCATCCGCTCCGAACTGCGACCGTACGTGTTCCCGCCGTCCAAGCCGGTCTTTCACGGCACCATTTCCTACCGCGGCCTGATCCCGCGCGAGCGGCTGCCCGATTGGCCGATGGACCGGTGGCAGATGTGGGCCGGCCCCTCCAGGCACTTCCTGGTCTTCCCCGTGCGCCACGCCGCGATGGTCAACTACGTCGGCTTCATGCCGACCGATGAGGAAATGAAGGAGTCATGGTCCGCGCCCGGCGATCCGACCGTGCTGCGCCGCGAGTTCGAGGGCTGGGACCCGCGCATCGACGAAGTGCTGAAGCAGGTGGACCAGACCTTCCGCTGGGCGCTCTACGACCGTGAACCGCTTCCAGGCTGGAGCAAGGGCCGGCTCACGCTGCTGGGCGACGCGGCACATCCGATGCTGCCCCACCTGGGGCAGGGCGCCAACCAGTCGATCGAAGACGGCATGGCCCTGGCGACGATGCTGGCGCAGGCGGACAGGAGCGCGGTCCCAGCGATGCTGCTGGCCTACGAGCGGTTGCGCCGAGAGCGCGTGGCCGAGGTTCAGCTGGGCGCCCGCAAGCACGGGCTGCGTGTGGATTCGGCCACTGGCGACTTGGCCGGGCGCGACGCAGAGCTGGCCGCGCATGCCGATTTCCGCAAGGCCCTTTACAGCTACGACGTGGTGCCGCTTGCGCGCGCCGCCGCTGCCCAAGTGCTGAAGCCGTGACACTTCAATGCGGGTCGGCGGGCCGGCGCTATTTCACCAGGCCGGTTTTCCTGGCCATCTCGCTCACACGCTTGTACTCCTCGCGAATCTCCACGGCCATCGGTTCCGGCCCGGCGTAGCTCTGCACGATGCCCAATGGCGCCAGTCGGGTCGCGATGGCGGGCGCCTTGACCGCGTGCTCGACGGCGTCCACCAGCGCCTTCCTCGTGCTTTCAGGAATGCCCGCCGGTGCGAGAAAGCTGAACCACACCCCGAACAGATCTTCGGGGTAGCCCATCTCGCGCAAGGTCCGGATGTCGGCGAATTCCGGCGCTCGGTCCGAGGTGGCGATGCCGCGAAACGTTCCTGCCCTGATCTGCGGGCTGAGCGCGCCCAGCGCCAGGGCGACGCCCTGGATATGGCCCCCGAGCAAGGCCGCCACCGCGGGCGCTGCGCCGGTATGCGGCACGCCAACCAGTTCCGTTCCCGTCACGGCATTGATCAGGCGCACGCAGAAGTCGCCGACCGAACCCACGCCGGGATGGCCGATGGCCACCTTGCCCGGATTCTTCTTCGCGAAATCGACGAACTCCGCAAACGTCTTGTACGGCGCATCGCTGCGCACGACGAGCACTGTCGGCGTCCGTGAGGTCCGGCCCAGCGGCACCAGGTCGCGCAGGGTTTCATACGTCGCCGATTGCGGGTCGAGGGCGGCGCGAAAGGTGAGGGCGCTGTTCTGGGCGAACAGGAGCGTCTGGCCATCTTTTTTCGCCTGGGCCACGCTGTTGGCTGCAATCGCG
>JANXVP010000184.1 GCA_025351615.1 Ramlibacter sp.
GTGCCAGCGCCACACCGGCGTTGTGCTGGATGTCGTTGACCAGGCCAACGCCATCCGTGTTGTCCGCGAACACCTCACGCTCGCCATCGAAGCGCAAGGTGTTGCAGGCTTGAGCCAGCCGCGCTCGCCCGGTCAGCGTGGTGGCGAACCGGGCAGCCTCGAATTTGAACGGGACCGTGACGTTGCAGCCCTTGCCGCCCTCGGCCCGAAAAACACGCAGCTCCTGGGCCAAGTCGTCGAGCGGGACCAGGCGCCTTGCATAGTGGAGCTGCTGCCCGGTGAGCTGGCCAAAGCGCGCGTGGATCCACGGCGACCTGCTGTGCTCCACCGGGTTGCCCAAGACGCAATATTGATCCATTGCACCAGTCTTCGCGATCAGCGGTTGGTGAGCTTGGTTTCAAGCGTCTCGTCGCGGGTGAACCGGAAGCGAGAGACGACCACGATCTGGTCGGCCTTGCGCCGCATTGCTTCGCTGAAGGCGCCGAAGGGGCCGGCGGCGCGGGCGATAGCCTGGGCCCGCCGGTCCAGCGTGAGGTTGCCCGAAGTTTCGACCACCTCGGTGCCCAGCACCTTGCCGTCGAAGTTCACCGTGACGATCATGGTCAGCTCTCCATACAGCTTCTGCCCGGCGAGCTCCGGAAAATTCTGTGTGCCACGGTCTTCGATCCGGTGCCGCAGCCCGTCGTAATAGACCGCATACACCTCCTCGCGCGTCGCGGGGCTGATGTAGCGCTTTTTGGGACGGGCATTTTCCTCGTTGATGCGGCGCTCGATCTCGGCCAGCAGTTTCACCAACTGGCGTCGCCTGTTTTCGCGCGCCACCGCATCCGGAGTGTTGTTCGCCTGCTGCGGGTCCGGCGGCGGCATGGCCGCGAGCATTCGCTGGACCTGCGCCAGCATGACCATCTGCTGGTCCTGCATCGAGTCGATTTTCTTTTGCGCCTCTTCTGCCGCGTCACCCAATTCAGTGAGCGCAGACGGCGGCAGCGGCGACGTGGCGCGGCCCTTCGCGGCTTCGCCTCCGCCGGCCAGGGAGGCCTGCGCGATGGCGTGCGCCTTGTCCGGCTTTTCGTTGCTGCGGGCGTTGACCAGGATCACTTCCAGCGGCGTGTCCTGGAACACCCGGTTGAACCCATCGGGGTCGACGAAGCGCACTGTCAGGAGCACCGCGTGCACGGCGAACGAGGCGCCGAGCGCAAGTTGCAGGGTACTGAGGGAACGCAGGTTCACGGAGCTGAATTATCGCTCTCGGTTTCGGTGACATCCACCGCGATCGTGAGCGGGCCGGCCGCTGGCTCGTCGTCTGTCTCTTCTTCGACAGGTTGCGGTCCGGGCTCGACATCGAGGCGCTCGATGACAGTGCCGTTGACGTCCAGTGTGATCTCGTCGATCTCACCCAGCTGGAGCCGCACCTTGGCTCCGCGCGGAAGGTCGTTGCTGCCCAGCACGGGCAGCACCAGAGGAAGGTCGTCGGCCCGCACCAAGCCTTCCCTGAACACAGTTCCCACCAGTTGCGTGATGCCTTGCTGCTGCAGGTACTTGAGCGTCCAGAACCGCTCCATGCCGGCCTGGTAGCCGTTGTATGCGGAGTACGCCGCATCGAAGCCGGAGATGATCGAGAACAGTTCTGCGTCTTTGGGCTTGAACGGCGCGGCCAGGGCCGCGGTGCGCCCGTGCCTGGCCGCCGCGATGATCTGCCACTGGTTGACCAGGTCGGTGTAGCGGCGCAGCGGCGACGTGCTCCAGGCATAACTCTTGACGCCAATGCCGGCGTGCGGAAGCGCCTTGGTTCCCATGCGCACTTTCACGCCCGGGGCCATGCTGGCCTGGCTGCGGTAGATGCCCGGGACGCCCAGTTCGGACAGCCAGCTGCCCCAGGTGCTGTTGGCCAGGATCATCGCCTCCGCCACGATCAGGTCGAGCGGCGAGCCGCGCTGGCGGATGCTGATACGCACCTCCTCGTTCCCGGTTGGCTCGGCGCCGTCATTTCCGACCAATTTGAAGTTGTAGTCCGGCCGGTTGAAGTTCTCGGGCTTGCCACGCACCAGCTCCCGCTGGGACTTGAGGTGCCTGGCCAACCGGTACAGGAACGACAGCGGCATGCGCAGGCGGCTGGCGGCATCGACGCCGCCCCGTTCGCCGGATGCCGGTTCGTCCAGCCATTGGGTCGTGACCAGGGCGTCGAGCTGGTCGTGTCGCAGGTTGGCGACGATCGGCACGCGCTCGAGCCGGGTTTCCGACGACTTCACGACCAGCGTCTCCTGGTCGAAAGCGACGTACAAGGAAACCGCGGGGCAGTCGCGGCCCTCCAGCAGCGTGTAGGCCTGGACCACCTCCTCGGGCAGCATCGTGATCTTGTAGCCGGGCATGTAAACGGTGGAGAGCCGCTGGCGCGCCACCAGGTCGACGGCGGCGCCCGGTTGCAAGGCCAGTCCGGGTGCGGCGATATGGATGCCGACCGTCACCGTGCCGGTGCCCTGGCCCTGCACCGACAGAGCGTCGTCGATCTCGGTGGTGCTGGAGTCGTCGATCGAGAATGCCTGGACTTGCGCCAGCGGCAATTCGTCGCGGATGGCCGGCGCCTGCAGTGAGGCGAAGGCCGTGCCTTTGGGGAAATTCTCGAACAGGAAGCGCTTCCAGTGAAACTGGAACGGCGAATCGATGGCGCCGGCTCTTTGCAGCAGATCCAGCGGAGCCATGTGCGTTGCGCGGGAGGCATCGACGACCGCTTTGTATTCGGGCGCGTTCTTGTCGGGCTTGAACAGGATCTTGTAGAGCTGCTCACGAATCGCAGGCGGGCAAGTGCCGCCGCCGAGCTCAGCCGCCCAGGCCGAGATCTGTTGCTGCACCTGTTTTTTCTTTTCGATCGCGACCAGCGCCTGCTGCAGGATTTCGGCCGGCGCTTTTTTGAAGCGGCCCTTGCCGGCGCGGCGGAAATAATGGGGTGCTTCGAACAGGCGGAAGAGGGCGCCCGCCTGCTGCTCCAGCGACGGCTTGTCGCTGAAATAGTCGCGGGCCAGGTCGGCAAAGCCGAACTCTTCCTCGGGCGCGAATTCCCAGGCCAGCTCCAGCTCGATCCCTTCGGCGACGGCCTGTGCCTGGCGAATCAGCTCCGCCGGCGCCGGCTTCTCGAACTTCAGCAGCAGGTTGGCGGCCTTGACCTTGACGCGCTTTCCGCTTTCGAGCTCGATCTGGCTGGAGGCCTCCGCCTCCGACAATACCCGGCCTGCCTGGAACTTCCCGGCCTCTTCGAACAATGCAAACATGGGCACGATTCTCCCATGGTCATCTCCCCCCGGCCGTCCTTCACGCCAGCCCGAGGAAGGCGAAGACTTCGTCGATGTGTTGGTCGAAGTCGCTCAGCGCATGGTCGCTGCCGTCCAGCAGCTTGAGCTGGGCGCCGGGATAGCGGCCGACCATCTCGCGCCAGTCCAGCACCTCGTCGCCCTTGGCGATGATGGCCAAGCACTTTCGGGGATCGAACAGCGGTCCGCCGTCCAGCGCACGAAGCTCGTCCACGAACTCCGGCTCGAACACGAATCGCTGCGACGGGTCGTGCCAGGTGCTTTGCTCGCCGACGTATTTGGCAAGGTCGCGGGCGGGGTGGACGGCGGGATTGAGCAACACCGCCTTGCAGCGCATGGCCTGCGCAACATGCGTGGCATAGAAGCCACCGAGCGAAGACCCCACCACCGCCATGCCGTCGCCAGGCCAGGCCCGGATGCCATCCATCAGCAAGGCCATCGCAGCGCGCGGCGATGGCGGCAATTGCGGGCACCACCAGGTCACGGACGGGTGGCGTTCGGCCACGCGCCTTGCGACCTGGCGTGCCTTGGTGGACTGCGGCGAAGAACGGAAACCGTGCAGGTACAGAAGATGGGTGACGGCCATCCGGCAATCGTAGCAAGCAAGGACTGGCGCTCGCCTTGCGACCAGACCGAATGGCGCGGCCCGGCGCCAGGAGGGGCTTGACCTAGGGACCGCGTCGCGTGGAGTGTGCCAAAAGCAAAAAAGGCGGCGAGCGATGCGTGTTCTGGTGTGTGATGACCATTACCTCTTCAGAGAAGGTCTCGGGCCGCTGTTGAAACGGCTTGACGACTCGATCGACGTTTCGCTTTGCGGACAATTTGAAGCTAAAGCCTGTGTCTGATCCTGTCAATCAGACTTTTAGGGGAGGCGTGCTGTCCCCTGACCTGCGCAGTGCGCAAGGCGATAATCGGGCCGCATGGCAGCAGTATTCGACCGACCCTCCCTGCGGCAGCGCGCCGCGCCGATGTTCCAGGGCTTTGACGGACCGCTGGCTTTCGCGGTCTTCCTGCTGGCCTGCGCCGGCCTGCTGACGATGTATTCCTCAGGCTACGACCATGGCAGCCGGTTCATCGACCACAGCCGCAACATGCTGCTGGCCGGGTTCATCATGTTCGTGGTGGCGCAGGTCCCGCCGCAGCGGCTCATGAGTTTTGCGGTGCCGTTGTACCTGCTGGGTGTGAGCCTGCTGGTGGCGGTGGCGGTGTTCGGGGTCACCAAAAAAGGAGCCAAGCGCTGGGTCAACGTCGGCGTGGTGATCCAGCCCAGCGAGATCCTGAAGATCGCCATGCCGTTGATGCTAGCGTGGTGGTTCCAGAAGCGCGAGGGGCAACTGCGGCCGCTGGATTTCATCGTCGCCGGAGTCTTGCTGGCGGTCCCGGTCGGCCTGATCGTCAAGCAGCCCGACCTGGGCACCGCCATTCTGGTGCTGTCGGCCGGTCTGGGCGTCATTTTCTTTGCCGGACTTTCCTGGAAGCTGCTGGTGCCGCCGCTGCTGCTGGGGCTCACCGCCGCCGTGCTGCTCGTGGTTTTCGAGTCGCGCCTGTGCGCTGACGGCTTTCGCTGGCCGCTGCTGCACGACTACCAGCAGCAGCGCATCTGCACGCTGCTCGACCCGAGCCGTGATCCGCTGGGCAAGGGCTTTCACATCATCCAGGGAATGATCGCCATCGGCTCCGGCGGGGTCTTCGGAAAGGGTTTCATGCAAGGCACGCAGACGCACCTGGAGTTCATTCCCGAGCGCACCACCGACTTCATCTTCGCCGCCTATTCGGAGGAATTCGGGCTGCTCGGCAACCTCTGCCTGATCGCGGCTTTCATCTTCCTCATCCTGCGGGGGCTTGCCATTGCGCTGGAAGCCTCGACACTGTTCTCGCGCCTGCTGGCTGGAGCGGTGACGATGATTTTCTTCACCTACGCTTTCGTCAACATGGGCATGGTCAGCGGAATCTTGCCGGTGGTGGGCGTTCCCCTGCCTTTCATCAGCTATGGCGGAACCGCCATGGTCACGCTTGGAATGGGACTGGGCATCCTGATGTCGATCTCGAAGGCGCGACGCCTGATGCAAAGCTGAGCCGTATGGGACCAGGTCGGGTCGGCATCGTGGGGATCGGCAACATGGGCGGCGCAATGGCTGCCCGCCTGCTCGATAGCGGCTGGTCGGTGCAGGTTTGCGACATCGATGCAGGCAAGACGCGAGCCTTGGCCGCCCTCGGCGGTGACGTGCGGGCCACGCCCGCAGAATGCGCTGCGGATTGCGCGGCACTGATCGTGTGTGTGGTCGACGCTGCGCAGATTCAGGCGGTCCTGTTCGGTGACAGAGGCGCAGCGCAGGTGTTGCGTGCCGGACAGGATGTGCTGCTGTGCCCGACGATCTCGCCCCAGGATGCCGAGCAATTCGCCGGCAGCTTGCAAGAGCGTGGTCTGTTCGCCATCGATGCGCCGATGTCGGGGGGTCCGGCCCGGGCGCGCGAAGGCTCGATGAGCCTGATGCTTGCGTGCGACGACGCGGCGTTCGAGAGGCAGCGCGCCCTGGTTGGGGCCCTGAGCAGCAAGGCTTTTCGTGTCAGTGCCAAGCCGGGTGATGGCGCGCGGACCAAGCTCGTGAACAACCTGCTGGCGGCCATCAACCTGGTGGGCGCCGCGGAAGCGATTGCGCTGGCCGAACGGCTGGGGTTGTCGGCGCAGCGCACGCTGGAGGTGATCGAGCAGTCCAGTGGCCAAAGCTGGGTGGGCTCGGACCGGATGCGCCGCGCCATTGCCGGGGATTTCGAGCCCAGGGCGCACATGACGCTGCTCGAGAAAGATACCCGGCTGGCGCTGCAGGCGGCCGCCGCGGCGGGTTTCGACGGACCGCTGGGCGCGGCAGCCCACGCCGTGTTCGCCCGGGCTTGCGCTGCAGGCTTGGCCGGCCGGGATGATGGAGCGTTGCTTGAGTTGCTGCGCCACCCGGGTGCAGGTCCGTCCGGCTGACCCTGGGGCCTGTCGGGGCAGGCTTGCAAGCCTAGAATGACGCCCATGATCTCTCGCGAACCCACCATCGAACGCCTGTCCATTGCCCAGCGGCTGCTGCTCGAGCCCTTCGGCTTGAACGAATCCCATTTGTCGCGTGCGCTGGCTGAGATCACGGCGCACAAGGTCGACGACGCCGACCTGTATTTCCAGTACACGCGCAGCGAAGGCTGGAGCCTGGAAGAGGGCATCGTCAAGACCGGCAGTTTCAGCATCGACCAGGGTGTCGGTGTGCGGGCGGTGAGTGGCGAGAAAACCGCTTTTGCCTATTCCGACGACATCTCGGAAGCGTCGCTGCTTGATGCGGCGCGAACGGTGCGCACCATCTCTTCCACATCGCGCTCTGGCCGTGCGAAGGTCGCGGCGCGCAAGGTGGCCGCGGGCCGCTCGCTCTACGACGGCATCGACCCCATTGGCACGCTGGACAGTACCGCCAAGGTCAAGCTGCTGGAAAAGACCGAGCAGCTGGCCCGCAAAAAGGATCCTCGCGTCAAGCAGGTGATGGCCGGTCTGGCCAGCGAGTGGGACGTGGTGATGGTGGCGCGTGCCGACGGCACGCTGGCTGCAGACGTGCGCCCGCTGGTGCGGCTTTCGGTGACAGTGATCGCCGAACAATCGATCGGCGGAGTGAGCCGGCGCGAGATGGGGTCCGGCGGCGGTGGCGGCCGCTTCGGACTGGCCTATTTCGACGATGCGCAGATCGAGACCTATGTGAACGATGCGGTGAAGGCCGCACTCACCAATCTCGATTCCCGGCCTGCTCCCGCCGGTGAAATGACTGTGGTGCTCGGCCCGGGCTGGCCCGGCATCCTGCTGCACGAGGCCATCGGGCACGGCCTGGAGGGTGACTTCAACCGCAAGGGCTCCAGCGCTTTTTCCGGACGCATCGGCCAGCGCGTCGCCGCCAAGGGCGTGACCGTGCTGGACGATGGCACGATTTCCGACCGGCGCGGCTCGCTCAACGTCGACGACGAAGGCAACGCCAGCCAGCGCAACGTACTGATCGAAGACGGCATCCTGCGTGGCTACATCCAGGATTCGCTCAACGCCCGCCTGATGGGCGTCAAGCCGACCGGCAACGGCCGTCGCGAAAGCTATGCGCACGTGCCGATGCCGCGCATGACCAACACATACATGCTCGGCGGCGACAAGGAGCCGGGCGAGATCGTGGCCAGCATCAAGAAGGGCCTGTACGCCACCAACTTTGGCGGCGGCCAGGTCGACATTACGTCGGGCAAGTTCGTGTTCTCCGCCAGCGAAGCGTTCTGGGTCGAGAACGGCAAGATCCTGTACCCGGTCAAGGGCGCGACGATCGTCGGCAACGGGCCCGATTCGCTGACCCGCGTGACCATGATCGGCAACGACATGAAGCTCGACAGCGGCGTCGGCACCTGCGGCAAGGAAGGCCAAAGCGTTCCGGTGGGGGTCGGCCAGCCCACGCTGCGGATCGACGGACTCACGGTCGGCGGCACGGCCTGAGGCCGCCCACCGCGCGTCAGTCAAGCCCGGCATGACGCGCAGTTCCCGCCTTCCGGGGTCATCGCCGTCGACCCAGCGGCCGAGCAATGGCGATTTCGGCCAGCTCGGGGATTTCCTGCGCGGCTCGGTGGCCGACGAAGACAGCCGCCGGGTCAGTGCAAGCATGTCGCACCTGGCGACGCAGGTCGAAGCGATCATCGGCAGCCTGCGGCAGAACAGGGTCCGCACCACGGTCGCGCCGATGCTGGTCGATCTGCTCACCATCCTGCGGGCGCATCGCCACATGGTGGTGGGACTGGGTTTGCCCTGGCGCGGCCTGTACGAATATGCGGGCTACCTGCAGGCGCTGAACCACTTGCGGGTGCTGATCGGCCAATGGTTGCTCGAAGGCGGGCCCCGCAGCACCGAACTTGCGCTGAACGCAGAGGACTTCGAACTCGTGGCCTGGCGCACGCTCGCCGACGGCATGCTGCTGATCGACGTCTATGAGCAGTGGATCACCCGCGAGCAACAGCTGGAGCAGGCGCAGGAGTCCGGCCTGGGGGCGCTGTCCGAACCCCAGGTCGAGCGGGCAATCCAGTGGTGGAAGAGGTTGCGCCGGTGAATCCGCACCAGCCTGGGCGCCGGCCCGGCGACAGCCTGTGCTACATTGTGTGCATGCGTGCAGCCCGCTCTTGTTTTTATGCTTACTTCTGGTTCTTTAGCGCCTCCGGCGGTAGAGAGATCTGAGCGTCCCTGAAGCAAAACGCACCGAACTCCCAAACCGCCGGCAACCCCGGCGGTTTTTTTATGCCCGTTTGCATCTGAACCTGTAGGAGCCCCGTGATGAACGACCAGTCCCACGCCCCCCATCCCTGGCCAGCACATCCCGTCGACAAGACCAGCCTGACCGACGACGAACGAATCAAGGACATCACAGTGCTGCCGCCCCCTGAACACCTGATCCGCTTCTTTCCGATCCGCGGCACTGCCGTGGAAGAGTTGATCACCGAGACCCGCAGCAACATTCACAACATCATGGCCGGTAGCGACGACCGGTTGCTGGTGGTGATCGGCCCCTGCTCGATTCACGACCCGGCCGCGGCGCTGGAGTATGCGCGCCGCTTGAAGGAGCTGCGCGCCAAGCACCGGGACACGCTCGAAATCGTGATGCGGGTGTATTTCGAGAAGCCCAGAACCACGGTCGGCTGGAAAGGGTTGATCAACGATCCCTACCTCGACGAAAGTTTCCGGATCGACGAAGGCTTGCGGATCGCGCGCCAGTTGCTGATCGAGATCAACCGGCTCGGCCTGCCCGCCGGCAGCGAATTCCTGGACGTCATTTCGCCTCAGTACATCGGCGACCTGATCTCCTGGGGGGCCATCGGCGCGCGCACCACGGAAAGCCAGGTTCATCGCGAGCTGGCGTCCGGCTTGTCGGCGCCGATCGGCTTCAAGAACGGGACCGACGGCAATATCCGCATCGCGACGGATGCGATCCAGGCTGCGGCCCGCGGCCATCACTTCCTGTCGGTGCACAAGAACGGCCAGGTCGCTGTCGTGCAGACCAACGGCAACAAGGACTGCCATGTGATCCTGCGTGGCGGGAAGGCGCCCAACTACGACGCGCTGAGCGTCGCTGCCGCCTGCAATGACCTGGAGGTCGCCGGACTGTCACCGCGCTTGATGGTCGACTGCAGCCATGCCAACAGCAGCAAGCAGCATGAAAAACAGCTCGATGTGACCCGCGAAATCGCTGCGCAGCTCGCCGCCGGGTCCAGGAGTGTGTTCGGTCTGATGATTGAAAGCCATCTCACGCCCGGCGCCCAGAAATTCACCCCCGGCAAGGACAAAGCGGCTGGCTTGGAGTATGGAAAAAGTATTACTGATGCCTGCCTAGGCTGGCCAGATTCCATCTCGGCCCTGGAGGTCCTGTCGCAGGCAGTGCGGTCACGCCGGACTGTAAACCCATCAAAACTGTGACTTAATTGGTTTACAACTAGTAACTCTTACACTACATTTGTTTCCACTAGCTTCGGGCTCTGACCTGTTTGAGAGGGCGCAACAAATGTCGATCGAACTACCGGTACTCCGCTTGGGACTTGCCGGCTTTTCTGTACAGCAGAAGGCCGAGCTCGAGGCCATGCTCCAGCGTTCGACACCCGGACGGCATGTTTGGCAACTTGGCAATTTCAACGAGGCCGACGCCTGGTGGCTCAACGGCGCGCGTATCCAGCGCGGCGAGGGCACCTTGCGCATCGCGCCGGCCATTCCGAGCGAGCGCTCGCTCCAGCTCAATATGCAGGAAGTCGATCGGCCGGTCGGCTTTTCGCTGCCGCTTGCTTTCCCACCGTTCGAACCCTGCTACTCGTTCGATCCGGCATCGCTGTCCAGCATCAACAAGGTGCTTGAGAAGTTCGAGAGCTGGTTGCAGCCGGTGGCGGCGCAGTTCTCCCTGGCCGCGCGCATCATCGAGCATGAAAGCGTGCTCGGCGCGGGCTTGTACCATGTGGTGCTGAACGGGCGCCTGCTGGCCGTCGTGGACATGCACGGCGACATCGGTGTGTTCGCCAGCGCCGGCCCGGCCGACTTCGATGATGCCATGTGGGTGCGGCAAACAACTCCGGCGGGAATTCCTGAGTCCTTCGTGCGCACCAGCCTGTCTGAACTGATGTGGCAATACGCCGTGCGCACGACCCGGGACGTGTTGCCCCCGCGGTATCGGACCGGCCTGCTCTATTTCCGCCGCCCGCCGCGCCTGCCGCAGCGGCAGCTCACCGATTCGCACCTGCTGTTGATCCGTGAGCTGGCCACTGCCACCGGCACGTTTGCCGACCTGCAGCAACGCACCGGCATGGGCGCCGCGCCGCTGGCCAAGATCCTGGCCGCGCTGTACCTCGTTGGCACGATCACTGCGAATCCGAAGCGGGCTTCGGTGACCCGCTGCGCAGGCGCGACGCCGGACGTCGAGCCGAGCCAGGGAATCCAGCACAGCATCATCCCGTCATCACTGGATTCGGAATCAGGGCAGTCTTCGCAGACGCCCAGGCGCCACGGCCTGTCCGACTTCACGGTGCCAATGCCCATCGGCCCGCGCTAAACCGGCGGCGCAAGTGCCGCCAGCAGCTTGGCGTGCACGCCGCCGAAGCCGCCGTTGCTCATGCAAACCACATGGTCGCCGGGGCGCACCGCGGCCAGCACCTGCTGCAACAGTTCAGGGATCGATGCCGCCACGCTGGCGCGGTCCCCCAGCGGTGAGAGCGGTTCGTGCGGATCCCATCCCAAGGCGCCGCTGTGGCAGAAAACCAGGTCCGCCTGCGCCAGGCTCCACGGCAACTGGGACTTCATCGCCCCCAATTTCATGGTGTTGCTGCGCGGCTCGAACACGGCCAGGATGCGCTGCTTGCCCACCTTGCGCCGCAGGCCGTCCAGCGTGGTCCGGATGGCGCTGGGATGATGGGCGAAATCGTCGTAGACGGTGACACCATCGACGACGCCCAGCAATTCCATGCGCCGCTTGGCGTTCCGAAATTCGCACAGCGCGGCAGCGCTGGCCCCGGGCGAGACGCCCACATGCTGGGCCGCCGCGATCGCCGCCAGCGCGTTGAGCTGGTTGTGCAAACCGCTGAGATTCCATTCGACCCTGCCCATCGTCCGGCCCCGCTCCAGCACCGTGAACGCATCCGGCTCGCCCTCGGCGGTGAAGTCGCTGACAGCCGCGCCGAAGCTGCGTACCTCGCTCCAGCAGCCCTGGTGCAGCACTCGGGCGAGGCTTTCTTCCAGCCCGTTGACCACCACCCGCCCGGACGCGGGCACGATTCGCATCAGGTGGTGGAACTGGCGCTCGATCGCGGCCAGGTCGTCGAAGATGTCGGCGTGGTCGAACTCGTGGTTGTTGAGGACGGCCGTGCGCGGCCGGTAATGCACGAACTTGCTGCGCTTGTCGAAAAAAGCGGTGTCGTATTCATCCGCCTCGATCACGAAAGCGGCGCCTGCCCCGGTCCTGGCGGAGACGCCGAAATTCAGCGGCACGCCGCCAACCAGAAAACCCGGCTGCCTGCCGGCGTGCTGGAGGATCCATGCAAGCATCGACGTGGTGGTTGTCTTGCCGTGCGTGCCCGCCACCGCCAGCACATGGCGGCCCTGCAGCACGTTTTCGGCCAGCCACTGCGGACCGCTGGCATAGCGCGCTCCGTTGTCGAGGATCGCCTCCATCAGCGGATAGCGGGGCTGGCCGTCCGGCGCGCGGGCGCGGGACACCACGTTGCCAACTACCCAGACATCGGGTTTCAGGGCGACCTGCTCGGCGCCGTACCCCTCGATCAACTCGATTCCCAGAGCCTGCAACTGGTCGCTCATTGGCGGATAGACGCCGGTGTCGCAACCCGTCACTTTGTGTCCCGCCTCGCGCGCCAGCGCGGCGACGCCCCCCATGAACGTGCCGCAAATCCCCAGAATATGAATGTGCATGGGCCCGGATTATCTGCGCGCCGCCGGTCTGTCCCTTGCGGCGAAGCTCCCTGAAGGCGGGGAGCTCACTCAACAGGCGATCGCGGAGGACCTGAGACGCCCGCAAAACGCTCCCTGAGCTTCATCTTCCAGAATTTGCCGGTGGACGTCCGGGGCACGGACTCGATGAATTCGTAGCGATCCGGTAGTTGCCATTTCGCGAAGCCGTACTTGAGCAAATGCGCGTTGAAGTCCTGCGCCGTCGCCGCCTGCCCCGGCCTGAGCACCACGCAGGCGAGCGGCCGCTCGCTCCACTTTTCATCCGGGATGGCGATCACCGCGGCCTCGGCCACGGCTGGGTGCGCCATGATCGCATTCTCCAGATCGACCGAGCTGATCCACTCCCCTCCCGACTTGATCAGGTCCTTGGTGCGGTCGGAAATCCTGACAAAGCCGAGGCTGTCGACCGCCGCCACGTCGCCCGTGCGCAGCCAGCCGTCCGCGGTGAACTTCTCGCCGTCGAGGGGCACTTCGTGGTAGCTGGCGGTGATGAAGGGCCCCCGCACCTGGATCTCGCCCACGCTCTTTCCATCCCATGCCTGGTCGCTGCCGTCATCGCCGCGTACCCGCAACTCGACCAGCGGCACCGGCACACCCGCCATCGCCGCGCGGCGGTAGCGTTCGTCCTGGCTCACATCGCGTAATTCGGCACGCGGGTACGAGATCGTGCAGACCGGGGAGGTTTCCGTCATGCCCCAACCCTGCAGGATCCAGATACCGTGGCGGTCGAAGGCGCGGATCAGCGCCTCGGGAACCGCCGCTCCGCCGACCAGCGACCGCATGCCTTTGGGTAACTTCCAGCGCCCCCGGTTCGGAGAATCTTGGGCCTGTGCAGCATCGAAGGTCTGGATCAGGCTCATCCAGATCGTCGGCACGCCGAGCGACAAGGTGGGTGGCTCCAGCTGCATCAGGTCCAGCAGGTCGTCGGGGTGAAGGTGGGGTCCGGGGAAGACCAGCTTCACGCCCATCATGATCGCGCCGTAGGGCATGCCCCAGCTGTTCGCATGGAACATCGGCGTCACCGGCAGCACCACGTCCGTCCCTCGGAGGCCCCAGAAGTCGCCAAGGCTCGCCACCAGCGTGTGCAGCACCGTCGAGCGGTGGGAGTAGACCACGCCTTTGGGCCGGCCGGTGGTGCCGGAGGTGTAGCACATGGCGACCGGGTCATCCTCCCCATGGGGCGCGTAGGTGAATGCATCCGGATCGGCTCCGCCAGCAGCTCTTCGTAATTGACAAACTCCGGTGGCACCGGGGCGCCCGAGAACGGGAACACGATCACTTTCTCGAAGCGATGCAGCCCGGCGAACTGCCGGTACAACGGCAACAGGACGTCGTCGACCACCAGGAAACGGTCCTGGGCGTCGCCTGCGATCCAGCCGATATCGTCCGGCGCCAGGCGCAGGTTCAGCGTGTGCATCACGCCACCTGCCGCGGGGATTCCGAAGTAGCACTCCAGGTGGGCGTGGTGGTTCCAGCAAAGCGTGGCGACGCGGTCGCCTTTTTGCAGGCCCGCTTTTTTCAAGGCATCGGCCAGCCCGCGGGTGCGGCGGTAATACTCGCCGAAGCTGTGGCGGCGCAAGGTCTTGTCGGGCAGACGGGAGACGATTTCGTTGCCCGCAAAGAGCTGCCCCGCCCGGTCCAGCAGATGGTTGAGCGACAGCGGAACATTCATCATGGTGCTTTGCATGCAGTCTCCTGGGGTGACTGGGCACTTTAAGTCCGCGCACGCGGCAATGAATGCAGAATCAACCCTGATGGACAGCGTGAAATCGGAGATTGCAGCCACTGCGGCGCGCATGGTGGTGGAGGAGGGGCTTGAATACGGGCCCGCCAAACGGCGCGCCGCCCGCCAGCTGGGGCTTTCTGCCCGCGCGGCGCTTCCCGACAACGACCTCGTCGAAGACTCGGTGCGCGAGTACATCGAGCTGTTTTGTGCCGAGACGCAGCCCTCCGAGCTGGCCGCACTGCGGCGCTTGGCGCTCACCTGGATGGAGCGGCTCGCGGTCTTCCGCCCTTACCTGGGGGGCGCGGTGTGGCACGGCACGGCGACGAGGTTGTCGGACATCTATCTCCAGCTGTTTTGCGACGATCCCAAGTCGGCCGAAATCGCACTGATCGACCACCAGATCACCTACGAAACGCGCGCAGTGACCGGTTTCACCGGAGCCACCGTCGATGCCTTAAGCCTGTCCAGCATGAGTGCGGAACTAGGCGAACCGATCGGTGTCCACCTCCTCATCTACGACCATGACGACGTGCGCGGCGCGCTCCGCCCGGACGCCAAGGGCCGTCCCCCGCGCGGAGACATTCGGGCGGTGCGTGCGATGCTGGGACAATAGCGCCATGGATCCAGGCTCTCTTCCCCATCTCACTCCAACCAACTCCCGCCGACGCGGCTTGCTTTACAGCGGCGTCGCGGTTGCCGCCGCGGCCGCCGGCGCAGGGTTCGCTTGGTGGAAATTCGAACCGGACCGGGTCGAGGAGTCGCCGTCGGCTGCCGTGGACGCTCTGTGGAGCGCCAGTTTCGATACGCCAAGCGGCCCGCCGCTGCAGATGCAGACGCTTCGCGGTAGACCCCTGCTGATTAATTTCTGGGCGACGTGGTGTCCACCATGTGTTGCGGAATTGCCGCTTATTGACGCCTTTTATCGTGAAAATCTGTCCAAACGCTGGCAAGTGCTTGGTTTGGCAATCGACCAGCCCAGTGCTGTACGGGCCTTCCTGGCCCGGATTCCGGTCAGTTTCCCGGTTGGTCTCGCGGGCCTGGAAGGGACGGAATTAGGAAAATCTCTTGGAAACGCCAGTGGCGCCTTGCCGTTCACTGTTGTCCTGTCGTCGAGCGGCGATGTGCTGCACCGTAAAATGGGCCGGTTATCGGCCGATGAACTCGCCGGCTGGGTCTGAGGGGTTGTTCCACCAGTGCAGGCACACCGGGTCCCCGGGCACGCCTTGGCGGCAAAAATAAAAATGTAAATTAACGGAGGAAAATGAAAGTAAGCGTGAATTGAGGTAAATTCGCCTTCCTTTCGAAGCATATGAGGGAGAGCACATGGATTTGCGCAAACTCAAGACGTTGATCGACCTGGTGTCGGAGTCCAACGTTTCAGAACTCGAAATCACGGAAGCCGAAGGCAAGGTCCGGATCGTCAAGGGCGGTGGGGCCAGTGCTCAGCCATCGGCGCCGGTTTTCGCGTCGCCCGTGACGCCAGGACCCGCAGGTCCCGCTTTGGTGGGAGCACCAGCCGTTCCCGAGGTCCCCGCCGGGCACATCGTCAAATCGCCGATGGTTGGGACTTTTTACCGCTCCGCCAGTCCGGGCGCGAAAGGGTTTATCGAGGTGGGCAGCCAGGTCAAGGAAGGCGAGACCATCTGCATCATCGAAGCCATGAAGATCCTCAATGAGATCGAGGCGGACAAATCAGGCACTGTCACCCGAATCCTGTGCCAGAACGGGCAGGCGGTGGAGTACGGCCAGGCCCTGGTGGTGATCGAGTAGCACCAGCGCATGTTCAAGAAAATCCTCGTCGCGAATCGCGGAGAGATCGCATTGCGGATCCAGCGCGCCTGCCGGGAGCTGGGGGTCAAGGCCGTGATGGTGTATTCCGAGGCCGACCGCGAAGCCAAGTACGTCAAGCTGGCCGAAGAAGCTGTGTGCATCGGGCCGGCTCCTTCGCCGCAAAGTTATCTGAACATGCCGGCGATCATTTCGGCCGCCGAGGTGACGGATGCGGAGGCAATTCATCCGGGCTACGGCTTCCTGAGCGAAAACGCCGATTTTGCGGAACGGGTGGAAAAGAGCGGGTTCCAGTTCATTGGTCCGACCCCGGAATCGATTCGCATCATGGGCGACAAGGTCTCGGCCAAGCAGGCCATGATCAAGGCTGGCGTGCCCTGTGTGCCGGGCTCCGAAGGCGAGTTGCCCGACGACCCGGTCCAGATCCGCCGGGTGGCCAAGACTGTGGGCTATCCCGTCATCATCAAGGCGGCCGGCGGCGGCGGCGGACGCGGCATGCGGGTGGTCCACACCGAGGCCGCCCTGATCAACGCGGTGCAGATGACCAAAGCCGAAGCCGGTGCGGCGTTCGGCAACCCGGCTGTCTACATGGAAAAGTTCCTGCAGAACCCGCGCCATATCGAGATCCAGATCCTGTGCGACAAGCACAAGAACGGCGTGTACCTCGGCGAGCGCGACTGCTCGATGCAGCGGCGCCACCAGAAGGTGATCGAGGAGGCGCCGGCTCCCGGCATCGCGCGCAAGGTCATCGACAAGGTCGGCGAACGCTGCATCGCCGCCTGCAAGAAGATCGGTTACCGCGGCGCCGGCACTTTCGAGTTCCTGTACGAAGACGGGGAGTTCTATTTCATCGAAATGAACACGCGCGTCCAGGTCGAGCACCCGGTGACCGAGTTGATCAGCGGCATCGACATCGTCAAGACCCAGATCATGGTCGCCGCCGGCGAAAAGCTGCCTTTCACCCAGCGCGACATCACGCTGCGCGGCCATGCCATCGAATGCCGCATTAACGCCGAGGACCCTTACAAGTTCGTTCCTTCCCCGGGCCGCATCACGATGTGGCACGCACCGGGCGGGCCCGGCGTGCGGGTCGACTCCCATATCTACACCAACTACTTCGTGCCGCCCAACTACGACTCGATGATCGGCAAGATCATCGTGCACGGGGACACGCGGGAGCAGGCGCTGGCCCGGATGCGTACCGCCCTGCTCGAAACCGTGGTCGAGGGCATCAACACGAATATTCCCCTGCACCGCGAACTGCTGGTCGATGCCAAGTTCATGGCCGGCGGAACCAACATCCACTACCTGGAAGAGTGGCTGTCGCGGCACAAGCGCTAGGAAAAATGGCCCCCACGCTTGTGTCTTCGACCCGGCGCTGCACCCCGGGGGGGCGCAGGTCTCCTTGGGGCGGCCCGGCGCAGACCTGGGCCCCCACGCTTGTGTATTCGACCCAGCGCTGCTCCCAGGGGGGGGCCAAGTCTCATCGGGGCGGCCCGGCGGAGGCTTGACCTGATGTTTGA
>JANXVP010000249.1 GCA_025351615.1 Ramlibacter sp.
GGCGATGGACGAAGACCCGGACTTCAAGCTGCTGGCCGTGATCGCCGACGCGCCGCTGGCGCATTTTCGTCGGGTGCTGGACCAGCTGATCGCGAAAGAGCAGGCGCTGAAAATCACTGCGCAGGCAACCGCGCCCGTCAGCGTCCCGGTCGCCGGTTGACCAGCACGATGCCGACCGCAACGCCGCACAGCGCGAGCATCAGCTGCAGCGTCAAGGGCTCGTTCAACAGCAGCACGCCGAGCACCAGCGCGAACACCGGCGTGAGGAAGGTGAAGGACGACATCCGGGTGGCCGGGTAATGCCGCGGTCGCCATGGCGCTGGCCCGGATCAGGGAGGCTTGCCACAACGGCGGCACTTCCGCGACGGTGGTCTTGATCAGGATCTGCTGGAAGCCCCAGAACAGGCAGCACACCAGCAGCAACGTGATCGCCAGCGCGTCCAGATGCTGCTTGCGTTGCGTCATGCGCTGACGGTAGCCGGACAGGAAAAGTCCCTTGCGCACACGGATGGCGGCTGCAATGCGACACTTGCCCCGACGCGAAACCACAGGAACTGTTCCATGAAAACCAAAGCCGCTGTCGCCTGGAAACCGGGCGCGCCCCTGACCATCGAAACCGTCGACCTCGACGGGCCGCGCCATGGCGAGGTGCTGGTCGAAATCAAGGCCACCGGCATTTGCCACACCGACTACTACACGCTGTCGGGCGCCGATCCGGAAGGCATCTTCCCGGCCATCCTCGGCCACGAAGGCGCAGGCATCGTGGTGGACGTCGGGCCGGGTGTCACATCGCTGAAAAAAGGCGACCATGTCATTCCGCTGTACACGCCCGAATGCCGCCAGTGCAAGTTCTGCCTGTCACGCAAGACCAATCTCTGCCAATTGATCCGCGGCACTCAGGGCAAGGGGTTGATGCCCGACGCCACCAGCCGCTTCAGCCTCGACGGGAAACCCATCTTCCACTACATGGGCACCAGCACCTTCAGCAACTACACGGTGGCGCCCGAGATCTCGATGGCGAAGATCCGCGAGGACGCGCCGTTCGACAAGGTCTGCTACATCGGCTGCGGCGTCACCACCGGCATCGGCGCGGTGATCTTCACGGCCAGGGTCGAGGCGGGCGCCAACGTGGTGGTGTTCGGGCTCGGCGGCATCGGCCTGAACGTGATCCAGGGCGCGAAAATGGTCGGCGCGGACAAGATCATCGGCGTCGACCTGAACCCTGCGCGCGAGGCCATGGCCCGCAAGTTCGGCATGACGCACTTCCTCAATCCGAAGGAGCATGAGAATATCGTCGATGCCATCGTGCAACTCACCGACGGCGGCGCCGACTACAGCTTCGAATGCATCGGCAACACCAAGGTGATGCGGCAGGCGCTGGAGTGCACCCACAAGGGCTGGGGCCGCAGCATCATCATCGGAGTGGCGGAAGCGGGCGCCGAGATCAGCACGCGGCCGTTCCAGCTGGTGACTGGCCGCAAGTGGGAGGGCTCGGCTTTCGGCGGCGCGCGTGGCCGCACCGACGTGCCGAAGATCGTCGACTGGTACATGGAGGGCAAGATCAACATCGACGACCTGATCACGCACACCATGCCGCTGGAAAAGATCAACGAGGGCTTCGAGCTGATGAAGCGTGGCGAGTCGATCCGGGGCGTGGTGCTGTACTGAAGGCAGCCGCGGCGCGGCTACTCCAACTTGATGCCGGCGTCCTTGACGACTTTGCCCCAGCGCGCCATCTCCTGCGCCATGTAGGCGGACATCGCCTCGGGCGTCGAAGGCGTGCTTTCAACGCCTGCATCGTGCAGCGCCTTGCGCGTGTCCGGCGCGTTCAACACCTTGGTTACCTCGGTGTTCAGCTTGCCGACGATGTCCCTGGGGGTTCCGGCCGGAGCCAGCAGCGCCAGCCAGACCGAAGCTTCGTAGCCCGCAACGCCGGCCTCCTGCATGGTCGGCACATCCGGCAGCTGCGGCGCCCGCTTGGCTGTGGTGACGGCTAACGCCCTCAGGCGGCCGGCCGGCAGCTGCGCCAGCGCGTTGGGAACCCCTGCGAAGCTGCTCTCCACCACGCCGGCGACCAGGTCGCTGGCGGCGCCGGAGCTGCCCTTGTACGGCACATGCGCCAGGGGTGCGCCCGTCATTGCCACAAACAATCCGCCCATCAGGTGCTGCGAGCTGCCATTACCCGACGATGCGTAGTGGATGGTGTCGGGCGCAGCCTTGGCCAGCGCGATGAATTCCTGCACATTGCGCGCCGGCACCTTCGGGTTGACCAGCAGAACGTAAGGAGAATCCACCAGCTTCGAGACCACGGTGAAACTCCTCATCGGGTCGTAGGGCAGGCTCTTGTAGATCCAGGGGCTGATCACATGGGTGCTGGAGACCATCACCAGCGTGTAGCCGTCGGGGGCTGCCTTGGCCACGAAATCCGTGCCGATGGTGGAGCCTGCGCCGGCCTTGTTTTCCACGATGAACTGTTGCCCCAGGGCCAGGGACAGCTTCTGTCCGAGGATGCGTGCCACCACGTCGGTAAAGCCGCCGGGTGCGAACGGGACGATCAGGTGGACCGGCCTGGACGGATAGCCCTGTGCCGCTGCGGGGGACAGCGAGGCTGCCAGCAGTCCTGCGACCAACAGCGCCCGGGCGGGGAACCTCATCGCCTATCCCCTGTAAACGGGTTCGGGCAGCGTGAAGAAGCTGTGCAGGATGTGGTAGACCGTCATGTAGTTCCTCTGCTGGAAGCTGGCATGCGAGATGCCCTCCATCACGCTGAACTGCTTGTTCATGTTCGGCAGCAGCACGAAGAACCTGATCAGGTCGTCCATGCTGGCGATGCCGTCGTGCTCGCCGCGCAGCACGATCGACGGGACGGTGATCTTGCGCGGATCCAGCAGCGGCAGCTTCGAGCACATGTCCACATAAGTGCCGGTCGGCATCGAGTCGTCGAGTGTCAGGATGGCGTCCGCGAACGCTTCGATCGTCGGCTCGTCGGCGGTGCCGGGATGGTCACGCTGGAAGATGCTGTGCACGAAAGCGCGATCGATCGGCCGCCGGTTCTTCGCCAGGAATTGCGGCAGCTTTTTCTTGCGCTGCTCGAGCGTCGGGCTGCCTTCACCGGTCCAGACGAAGGCGTCCAGCGCCAGCCGTTCCACCCGCTCCGGATGGCGCTGCGCGAACAGCCCCGCCTTCAGCGCGCCGGAAGAAATCCCGTAAAACAGCATCTTCTTCACGCCAGCCGACTTCATGATGTAGTCGGTGCCCGCCACCAGGTCGTCGGCGCCGTTGCTGATGTCGAAGTTGATGTCGCGGTGCTTGTCGGAGCGTCCGTAACCTTCGTTGTCCATGGTCCAGGTGTCGTAGCCGTGCGCGGAAAACCAGTCCATGGCGGACGAGAACGGACGCCCGGGCACGTGCAGGTCGAAGGTCGGCTGGGCCGCCATGGACGACCCGTGCACGAAGAAGATGGTGCCCAGGTGGGGCACCTTGGGCGAGGCCTGCTTTTCCCAGAGGAAGAGCTTGATGTCGCCTTTGCGGGTCCAGTGCTCGCTCCCGCCTGTCCATTTCGGGACGCTCATCGAACCAGTCTCCTGTTGTTCGGCAGCGCACGATGCGCCGTCCGGCCCGGGTTTCACAATGGGTGCTCGGTGTAGAAGCGGCCACCATGGAACAGCAGCGGCGATGCGCCCGGCCGGAAGCTGCAGCGTTCCACTTCGCCAACGAAAATCACATGGTCGCCTTCTTCATAGCGGCTACGGTTGAAGCACTCGAAGGCGGCCGCCGCGCCGTGCAGCAGCGGCGCTCCGCCAATGCCTTCGCTGAACTCGACACCGCTCCAGCGGTCGGCGCCTTTCAGCGCAAAGCGTTCCGCCAGCGGCTTCTGGTCGGCCGCCAGCACGTTGATCGCGTAATGCGACCCCTTGCTGAACGCCATCAGCGATGCTGCAGCCCGCGCCAGGCTCCACAGCACCAGTGGCGGATCGAGTGACACCGAATTGAAGGAATTTGCGGTCAGGCCGACCACGCTTGCGTCCTGGGCGCGTGCCGTGACGATGGTGACGCCGGTCGCGAACATTCCCAGCGCAGTCCGGAATTCCTGGGATGAAAAGCTGGGCGGCCTGGCTTTGCGGGGAGGGTTCAAGACAGTGGGCGCATGAATTGCACGAATAATAGTGCCATTTTGCGGGACAGGCGGCCGGTCCTCGGGCAAGCATGTGTTCATGCTTGCGCGAAAGTCACCTGCCGGGCAAATGGCGCGTATTCTTGGCGTTCGTCCAATCCGCCCGCAAGCCATCCGATGCAACGCGTCCCCTCAGATCTCCAGCCCGCGATTTACCGGCACCGGTTGCCGGTGCGCCTGATGCACTGGGTCAACGTCGTGTGTCTCACGATCCTCCTGATGAGCGGGCTGCAGATTTTCAACGCGCACCCGGCGCTTTACTGGAGCGACGATTCACGCGACAGCACCCGCGTGCTGCAAATCACGCAGAAGCAGGTGGGCGGCCAATGGCGCGGCGTCGTGCGCATTGGCGCTGCAGAGTTCGACACCCACGGCGTGCTGGGGACGTCGCGCGGCGATGCGGCGGGCGAATACGCCGCCCGGGCTTTTCCTTCGTGGGCCACGATCCCCGGTTCGCAGTGGCTGTCGATGGCACGGCTGTGGCACTTTTTCTTCGCATGGGTATTCGTGCTCAACGGCCTCGCCTACCTCGCCTGGACGGTGTTCAGTGGCCACCTGCGCCGTGACCTGGTCCCCACCGGAAGCGAACTGCGCGGCATCGGCGGTTCGATCCGGGATCACCTGTTGCTGCGCCATCCTCACGGAGAGACGGCTCACCGCTACAACGTGCTGCAGAACATCGCTTAC
>JANXVP010000296.1 GCA_025351615.1 Ramlibacter sp.
CGCAGCCGATGGCTTCGTGGCATGGGCTCGCAGCCACGGCGCCGTGCCGCGCGACGGCCTGGGGATGCTGGTGGAGCAGGCGGCCGAAGCCTTCCTGGTCTTTCGTGGCGTGCGGCCACCGTCGGCGCAGGTGCTGGCCGAGTTGCGCGCCAGCCTCGGCTGACAGCATGCGGGGCTTGCTGCGATGGATCGTCTTGGTGCTGCTTGCGGCCCTCGCCTTGCAACTGTTTTTTGTGGTCCGCATCGGCATGATGGCGGTGATCGATCCGCAGTCCACCAGCTTCCAGCGATCGGAGGTGTGGCGCATCGTCACCGAGCAGCACCGGCTGCGCTGGCGCCAGCAGTGGGTGCCGTATTCGAAGATCAGCGACAACCTCAAGCGTGCGGTCATCGCTTCGGAGGATGGCAGCTTCACCAACCACGACGGCGTCGACTGGGAAGCGCTGGATCAAGCCTGGCAACGCAACTCCCGCGCCGAGGAACAGGCGCTGCGGCAAGGCCAGCAGCAGCAGCCCCGCCGAGGCGTGGGCCGGGCGCCGCCGCCGGCCGCCCGCGCGCCGAAGGTCGTGGGCGGCTCCACCATCACCCAGCAGCTGGCGAAAAACCTGCTGCTCTCCGGGGAGCGTACCCTGCTGCGAAAGGGCCAGGAATTCGTGCTGGCCTTCCTGCTCGAGCGGATGCTGAACAAGGAGCGGATCCTGGAGATCTACCTGAATAGCGTCGAGTGGGGCGAAGGCGTGTTCGGCGCCGAAGCGGCGGCCCAGCACTACTACCGGAAACCCGCCTTCCAGCTGTCGGCCTATGAGGCGGCGCGACTCGCCGTGATGCTTCCGCGCCCGCGCTATTTCGAGAAACTCCCCAACTCCGGTTACCTCGCCAGCCGTGCCTCGACCATCGTCGCGCGGATGCGGGACGCGGAGCTGCCATGAGCAGCGGGCTGACGTCCGCGCCCCGGCATTTCACCCCTTCAGGAGACTCCCGATGAACATTCCCCTTCGCAAGCTGTACGCCATGGTCATGGTCATGGCCCTGGTCGCCGTCACCGCCGCACCACTGGTCCGCGCCGATGACGCCGCCTGGCCGGGCAAGCCGATCAGGTACGTGGTGCCGTTCTCGCCGGGCGGTGTCTCCGACGGCGTCGCCCGCCTGATCAGCCAGCACCTGTCGACCCGCCTCGGTCAACCGGTCGTGATCGAGAACAAGCCGGGCGTCTCCGGCATTGTCGGCACGCAAGCCGTGGCCCACGCGCCAGCGGATGGCTACATGCTGATCGGCGGGACCATCACCACACACGCGGTCAACCCCTTCTTCACAAGGAACCTGGGATACGACCCGGTCAAGGACTTCGCGCCGGTCAGCCTCGTGGGCATGGTGAGCAACGTGCTGGTCGTCCCCGCCGCAAGCCGCTTCAACTCCGTTGCGCAGATCGTTGCGGAACTCAAAGCCAGGCCCGACAGCCTGACCTACGGCACGGCCGGCTCCGGCACCTCGCAGCATTTGTCCGGTCAACTGTTCCAGAGCATCACCGGCACGCACATCAGGCAGATCGTCTACAAAGGCGGTTCGCAGGCGCTGGTAGACCTGATCGGCGGCCAGATCGACATGGTGTTCGAGACCGTTGCGGCAGCGCGGCCGATGATCGACGGCGCACGCGTGAAGGCGCTGGCCGTCACGTCCCGCAACCGCCTGGCCAGCCTTCCCGGTGTTCCCACACTGGCGGAAGCGGGCGTGCCCAACTTCGAGATGCAGTCCTGGCAAGGCGTCTTCGCGCCGGCCGGAACACCGCAGCCCATCGTCGATCGCCTCGGCCGCGAGATTGCCGCCATCGTGGCCATGCCCGAAGTGCAGGACAAGCTGCGCAACATGGGCGTCGAGCCCGACGGCCGGGGACCCTCGCCCTTCGTCGCCTTCCAGCGGGCCGAGATTGCCAAGTGGGGCAAAGTCATCAAGGACAGCGGCATCCAGGCCGAGTGAGCCATCCTTCCAGGAGATTCCCATGTTCAAGTCTCTGAAAACTCCCATCGCCCGCCGTCGTGTTGCAACTGCCGTCGCGGCTGCGGCACTCGCGACCCTGCCTCTGTCGGCTGCTCTCGCACAGGTCGCGGCGCAGCATCCCGGCCCCGGCGGCTATCCGCACAATGGCCGCGTGGTCATCGTCGTGCCGTTCGCGGCCGGCGGCGCGACGGACATCGTGGCCCGTCTCTTGGCCGACGAGATGACGCGGCGCTGGGAAACGTCCGTGGTGGTGGACAACAAGGCCGGGGCGGGCGGCGGCATCGGCACCGAGTTCGTGGCACGGGCCCGGCCCGATGGCTACACCCTGCTGCTCGGCACACAGACCGCGCTGGCCGTCAACCCGACCATCATCAAGAAGCTCGGCTACAACGTCGACCGGGATTTCGCACCAGTCACCCAGCTTGCCAGCACGCCGTTGGTGCTGCTGGCAAGCAACAAGTCCGGCGTGCGCACCGTGCAGGACCTGGTGGCCGCCATCAAGTCCAGGCCGGACGCCATCTCCTACGGCACCAGCGGCAACGCCACGTCGCAGCACCTGACGACCCTGATGCTGCTCAGCCGCATCGGCGGCAAGGCCGTCCATGTTCCGTACAAGGGCAGCAGCCAGTCGCTGGTGGACCTGGCCGGCAACCAGATCGACATGCAGTTCGACAACATGACCACCGCACTGGCCTTCGCCAGGAACGGCCAGGCCAAGGCACTCGCAGTCACGAGCCTCACGCGCACGGAGCTCCAACCCGACCTGCCGACGCTGGCCGAATCGGGCGTGTCCGGCTTCGAGGCCGTGACCTGGCTGGGGCTGCTGGCGCCCGCAAACACGCCTGCCGCAGTGGTCTCCTGGCTGAACAAGGAAGTGGTCGGCGCCCTGGAATCGCCGGCCGTGAAGGCCAAGCTGGCCGCGCAGGGGTTCACGCCCAAGCCGATGACACCGGAGGGCTTTCGCAAGTTCATCCACGATGAGACGATGAAGTTCGCCGAGCTGATCAGGACCAACAACATCACCATCGACTAACGGCCTGGGCCAGGACACACGCACCATGGACATCCGCCATCCGATCGACACCCGCCTGCCGGCCATGCTGCGCAGCGGCCAGCGCCTGCGCGGCGTCTTCAACAGCCTGCCCAGCCCGGCCATCGTCGAGATGTGCGCCTACGCCGGCTTCGATTTCGTGATCATCGACAACGAGCACGGCTGCGCCGACTTCGAGACCACGGAGAACATGCTGCGGGCCGCTCGCGCCAGCGGTATCGTGCCGGTCGTGCGCTGCCTCGCGCCAGACATTTCGCGCATCCTCAACATGGGCGCCGGCGCCGTGCAGATTCCCATGGTCAACAGCGCCGACGAGGCGCGCGCGCTGGTTCAGCAGGTGCGCTATCCCGGCGCCGGCAGCCGCGGCAGCGCCTTCAGCCCGCGGGCGGCCGGCTACGGCGCTTTTCCGGGGGCGGAGCACACGCGGGTGAGCAACGAGGGCATCGCGCTGATCGCGATGATCGAAACGCCGCAAGCCGTCGAGCGGGCTGCGGAGATCGCGGCCGTCGAAGGAATCGACGCGGTCTTCGTCGGCCCCAACGACCTGTCGCATGCCATGGGCCTGGGTAGCGACTGGAAAGCCCCGCAGGTGGAGGCGGCGATCGCGCAGGCGTTGCGCGCGATTTCCGGCGCCGGCAAATGCGCCGGCACGCTCGCGCTGACACCGGCAGAAGAAGAAAAGTACGCGCAATGGGGCGCGCGCTATTTCGCCAGCGTCACCACCAGCATCATCACCCAGGCCTTCGGGCAGGCTGCCAGCGCCGGCCGCGGCATCTCGCCAGTCACACTGCAGGACTGAACAAGCAAGGACAGCACCATGGCCGCATCCATCATCGACTCGAAAATCTTCGGCGACATGTTCAGCGACGCGCAGATGCGCGGCATCTGGTCGGACGAGAACCGCACGGCGAAATACCTGGATGTGGAGCGCGCGCTGGCCAAGGTGCAGGGAGAGCTGGGCGTGATCCCTGCCGAGGCCGCGGCCGAAATCGTCCGCAACTGCGAGCTGTCGCAAATCGATTGGGACCAGCTCAAGGCCAGGACCGAGCAGATCGGCTACCCGATCATCGCGGTGGTCAACCAGATCAACGCCAACTGCAAGGACAAGCTGGGCGAATACTGCCACTGGGGCGCGACCACGCAGGACATCACCGATACTGCCACCGTGCTGCAGATGCGCGAGGGGCTGGCGCTGGTCGAGAGGGATCTGGCCGACATCTCGGGCTCGCTGGCCGCACTGGCACGCAAGTACCGCGACACGCCAATCATCGGCCGCTCCAACCTGCAGCAGGCCACGCCGATCACCTTCGGCTACAAGATGGCAAGCATCCTGGCTGGCATCGAACGGCACCGCGCGCGGCTGGAACAGCTCAAGCCGCGCGTGCTGATGGGGGAATTCGGCGGAGCGTCAGGAACGCTGTCGTCGCTGGCAAATGGTGCGATGGAAACACAGGCCGGCCTGATGCAGGAGCTGGGCCTGGCCCAGCCGCTGATCTCCTGGCACACGGTGCGCGACACGATTGCCGAGGTCGGAGCCTTCCTCGCAATCGTGGGCGGCTCGCTAGGCAAGATCGCCATAGACGTCAAGCTGCTGATGCAGACCGAGGTGGCGGAAGTGTTCGAGCCCTATTCGCCAGGCCGTGGCTCCTCGTCCACCATGCCGCAAAAGCGCAATCCCATTTCCTGCCTGTACATCCACGCCACCATCTCGGTCGTGCGTCAGCACGCGGCCGCGCTGATGGATGCGATGGTGGCCGACCACGAACGCTCCACCGGACCGTGGGAAATCGAGTGGGTGGTGCTGCCGGAGATCTTCTGCCTGCTGTCGGGCGCCCTCAAGCAGACCAAATTCATCCTGGCGGGCCTGGAGGTCGACGCGCAGCGCATGCTGGCCAACATCCACATGACCAACGGCCTGGTGATGTCGGAGGCGGTGATGATGGGCCTGGGCCCGTTCATCGGCCGCGAGTACGCGCACGACCTGGTGTACGACCTGTGCCGGGTCGCGATCCGGGACAACCGGCGGCTGGTCGACGTGCTGGCCGCCCATCCGGAAATCGCCAGCCACGTGACCCGCGCGCAACTCGAAGGATTCTGCGATCCCGCCAACTCCCTGGGGCAGGCCGGCGTGATGGTGGACCGGGTGCTGGCGTCGCTGCAGTGAAGTCCGGTCGAACTCGGCCTGCAGGATCTTGTTTTCGGACCCTGCAGCGACGAACCGAAAATCGGCGAATGCGCGCATAAACTGCTATAAATCGGCGACTGGAAAGGGAAACGACATCATGAAAATCTGGCTTCGACACAACCGCGGCTTCCTCGTCTTCCTGTTGCTCTTCGCCTTCCTGCGCACCGCCCTGGCCGACTGGAATCCGATCCCGTCGGGGTCGATGCGCCCGACGCTGCTGGAGGGTGACGTCGTCCTTGTCAATCGCGTGGCTTACGACTTCAAGCTGCCTTTGAGCGACACCACTCTGGTGCGGCTGGGCGAGCCGCAGCGTGGCGACGTCGTGACCTTCTCCTCCCCGGCCGATGGTGTCCGTTTGATCAAGCGCCTGGTCGCCGTGCCCGGAGATGTCGTCGAGATGCGCGCCGAACGGCTCTTCATCAACGGCTCGGCCGCGCAGTACAGCGATGTTCATGCGGTTGCCGAGCCGACGGCATTCGGCGGCACCGAGGCGGCGACGCGGGCGATCGAGCGGATCAAGGGCAGCGAGCGCGGCGTGCAGTTCCTGCCGGCCGTTGCGGCGCGGCGCGACTTCCGCCCGCTCGTTGTCCCCGAGGACAGCTACTTCGTCCTGGGTGACAACCGGGACAACAGCGCCGACTCGCGCTACATCGGCTTCGTCCCGCGCCGGCTGCTGATCGGCCGGGCGCACCACATCGTCGTGTCGGTCGACATCATGCAGGACTGGCTGCCGCGCTTGGAGCGGATCGGCGCGCGCATCCTGTAGAGCATGAAGCGCCTGTCCTTGCTTTTCGGCACGACTGCCATCGGCCTGCTGCTGGCCGGTTGCGCCACGTCCTTGTCCCCGGACCGGATCGCGGCGATCGTCGCCAGCCCCGACCGCAGCGCCGCCGACCGCGCCAACGACATCCGGCGCAAGCCGGCGGAAATGCTCACTTTCTTCGACGTGCGCCCCGGCATGGTCGCCCTGGACGTGAGCGCCGGCCGAGGCTACACGACCGAGCTGATCGCGCGCGCCGTCGGTCCCACTGGCAAGGTCTACGGCCAGACCGCGCCGCGCGACGCCAGCCGCGCACCGCCTGCGCAGCCCGAGGGCGTTGCCGCTCCGATGCCCGCGGCGACGGCCAGCCTCGCGCCGCCTCTGGCGCTGGCCGAGCGCGCGCGCAACCGTGCGACGTCGAACATCGTGCCGGTGGTCCGCCGCTTCGAAGACCCGGTCCCGCCCGAAGTGGCGGACGGCGCGCTAGACCTGGTCTCGCTGATCTTCAACTACCACGACCTCGGCCACCTGGGGGTCGATCGGGCGCGCATGAACGATGCGATCTTCAATGGGCTCAAGCGCGGCGGCAGTTACGTGATCGCGGACCACTCCGGCCGCAACGGCACCGGCATTTCGGAAGCCGGGACGCTGCACCGGATCGAGGAGGCTTTCGTGGTCGCCGAAGTGCAGGCGGCCGGCTTCCGGCTCGCAGCCAGCGGCAACTTCCTGCGCAACCCGTCCGACCCGCGCGACCGCAACACGCCCGAGCCGGCAATGCCGAAGGACGAATTCGTGCTCAAGTTCGTGAAGCCCTGAGGGGAGGGTTGGCTCGACAAAGCAGTCGTTCCGGGTCGAGCCTGAGGTGATTGCATTGCGGCGTGGCCGCTAGGCGCGCGGATGCTCCAGAAAGAAGCGCAGCATTTCGGCGCTCGCATCGGGCCCGCGCTCATCGGTGTACGAGCCGCGTGAACTGCCGCCGGCCCAGGCATGCGGCGCGCCATGGACCACCCAGTGCTCCGCAAGCACCTGTCCACTGGCGTCGCGATGCACGAGGCGGGTGCTGCGGTGTCCGCCTGGCTGCTGGTGCTGTTCCACGGCCGGCATGATCGCGCTGTCGATGCTGGCGGCTGTCACCTGTTCGCCATTGCGCGGATGCACCGTCGAATCCGCATCGCCGTGAAAAACGATGGTCGGCACACGGCAGGCACTGGCGGTGGACCGGGAACCGTTGCCCTGCATTGCCGCCATCGCGGACGGCAGGTCGGAGGCGGCGCCAGCCGCCAGGCCGGAATGCACGCCGACCGCCGCATACAGATCGGCATAGGTGGCGCCGAGGATCGCGGCCATCGCCCCGCCCGCTGAGAGCCCGGCCACATAGACCCGGTCCGGGTCGATGCGATGCTGCGCCATTACCTGCCGCGTCATCCCGGCCAGCAGCGCCGGCTCGCCGCGCCCACGCTGCTGGTGGTTGTGCTTGAACCAGTTCCAGCAGCGTTGCGGATTAGCCTGCTGCGATTGCGCGGGGTACAACACGTAACAGCCCTGCGCCTGCGCCGCGTCGTTCATTGCGGTGCCGGCAGCGAAATCGTCCGGCGTCTGGGTACAGCCGTGCAGCATCACGACCAGTGGCAGCGGCTTGTCAGCTGCACCCGCGCCGGCCGGAATGTACAGCTTGTAATCGCGCTTGCCGCCGGGCATCGAAAAACTGCCGGCGATGAACTGCGCCTGCGGGCCTGGCGCCGATCCGCGATCCGGCAGTTCGCGC
>JANXVP010000336.1 GCA_025351615.1 Ramlibacter sp.
CTGCGCCCGGTTCAGCAAGGTGCGGTGGGTGTGGACGACCCCTTTCGCCTGGCCAGTGGTGCCGGAAGTGAAGAACATCGCCGCTACGTCGTCCGGCCGCGCCTTCCCGACCTCGTCCAGAAAAAATTTCGGGTGGGAGACCGCGAATTGACTGCCCTGTTCAGTCAGTGCGTCCAGCGAACCCAGCCCCGGTTCGCTGTAGTTGCGCAATCCGCGGGGGTCGTCGTACCAGATTGCGGCAAGCTGGGGGCATTCGGAGCGCGCTTCCAGCAGCTTGTCGACCTGTTCCTGGTCTTCGGCAAACGCAAACCGCACGTCGGCATTGTTGATCGGAAAGATACATTCCGCCGCCGCCGCATCCTGATAAAGCGGAATCGGCACCGCGCCCAGGGACTGTGCTGCCAGCATGGTGGCGTACAACCGCGGCCGATTGGCGCCCACCACCACGATGTGCTCGCCGCGTGTCAGCCCGGCCTGATGCAGGCCACAGGCCACGCGTTCCACCAGCTGGGCCATTGCATGCCAGCTGTGACTCTGCCAGATCCCATATTCTTTCTCGCGCATCGCGGCATCAGCAGGCCGCTGCGCGGCATGCTGCAACAGCAGCCGCGGGAACGTGGTCTCCATGTGGCGATCCTCGGGTTCAGACAGTAGGCTTGTGACTCCGCTGCATGCTAGGAGCCGGTTTGACGCCGTGCTGTCTTTGTGACGACAATCCTAGGGAATCTCCTAGTAGGACCTGCCCGGATGTGGATTGACTGGCAGCGCTGTTGCGGCGCAGCCCCAGCGCGATGGCCAATGAAATCCCTCTCCACCAGCGGCGGCGCGACCCGACAGCGGCGGAACTTGCCGGAATTCCATGGCTACGCGTGCTGGAGCCGCCGCAGTGGACGCTTGCGGCGCGCGAAGTGACTGTGGGCGACGCGTTGCCGGGCGACTACGTCTGCAGGATCGGCCGTCCGGTGACCTACTGGTTCGGGGTTGTGGAAGGCCTGCTCAAGATGAGCAGCGACAACGCACAGGGCCAGACCATGACCTTCACCGGCGTGCCGCCGGGCGGATGGTTCGGCGAGGGCACTGCGCTGAAACGGGAAAGCTACCGCTACAACATCCAGGCGCTGCGCAAGAGCGTGGTCGCCGGCCTGCCGGTGGACACCTTCCACTGGCTGCTGGACCATTCGATCGGCTTCAACCGCTTTGTCATGGACCAGCTCAACGAGCGGCTCGGCCAGTTCATCGCAGCGCGCGAGATCGATCGCATGAGCAATCCCGATGTGCGCGTTGCACGCAGCCTGGCTGCACTTTTCAACCCGACCCTCTATCCGGGTGTCGGCGAGATCCTGCGCATCACGCAGCAGGAACTGGGCTACCTGGTCGGACTGTCCCGTCAACGGGTGAACGAATCGCTGGCGGCGCTGGAGGTGCAAGGCACCATCCGGGTCGAATACGGGGGCTTGCGCGTGCTGAACCTGGAAGCATTGCGTTCGAGCGTTTTCCATGCCAAGGCCGGTGCGCAATCCTTGCCCCGCGCCGCCTGAACAAATCTCAATTAAGTTCCCGATGCCTGAAAACACCAAGACCACGCGCCTGAACAAGCGAATGTCGGAACTGGGCCTGTGTTCGCGCCGCGAGGCCGACGACTGGATCGCCAGGGGCTGGGTCCGCGTTGACGGCCAGCCGGCGTCGATGGGGCTGCAGGTGACAGCCGATGCCCGCATCGACGTGGACCCGAAGGCCCGTGGCATGCAGGAGCAGCAGGTCACCATCCTGCTGAACAAGCCGATGGGCTATGTGAGCGGCCAGGCCGAAGACGGCCACCAGCCGGCCGTCACGTTGCTGGGCCCGGCCAGCCACTGGAACGGCGACGTGTCCCGCGTTCGCTTCGCGCAGTCCCAGTTGCGGGGCCTGGCGCCTGCGGGCCGTCTGGACATCGATTCGATCGGCCTGCTGGTGCTGACGCAGGACGGCCGCGTCGCGCGCCAGTTGATCGGTGAAGACTCGGGCATGGAAAAGGAATATCTGGTCCGGGTAGCGTACGACGAGGTTGCCGCGGATGTCCAGAAAGCCTTTCCGCCCGCGGCGCTTGGACGGCTTCGCCATGGCTTGAGCCTCGACGGCAAACCGCTCAAGCCGGCGCAGGTGGAGTGGCAAAACGCGGAACAGCTCCGGTTCGTCCTGCGGGAAGGCAAGAAGCGGCAGATCCGCCGGATGTGCGAGCAGGTCGGCCTGAAGGTGGTCGGCCTCAAACGCATCCGGATCGGGAGTGTCGTGCTGGGCAACCTGCCTGTCGGACAATGGCGTTACCTCGGTCCCTCCGAGCGTTTCTGAAAGGCCGGCAATGCAACGCTACGCCCTGCGGCTGGCGACAGTCTGTATGTTTGTGCTGGCAATCGGGGAGCCGGTGTCTGCCCAGACAGGCGTCGTGAACGCGTTGTGCAGCACCGATGCGTCCTGGTGTGAAATGGCGGCGATCGAGTTCTCGCGCGCCACCGGCGTCAAGGTCAACCAGGCGCATAAGGGGACGGGCGAAATCGGCGCGCAGCTGCGCGCTGAGGCGGCTAATCCGAAGACCGACATCTGGTGGGGCGGAACGGGGGACCCTTTCTTGCAGGCGGCGGAGCAGGGACTGCTCGAGGCGTATCGGCCACCCTACATGAACGATCTGCACGATTGGGCCGTGCGCCAGTACGCCATGTCAGGCAACATGGTGGGCGGGTTCTATACCAGCGCCATCGGCTTTGGCTACAACACCGAGGTCCTCAAAAAGAAACAGCTGCCGGAGCCCCGCTGCTGGGCCGATCTGATCAAGCCGGCGTACCGGGGCGAAATCGAAATCTCGCACCCGGCGACAAGCGGCACTGCCTACACCATCATTGCCGGACTGGTCCAGCTGATGGGGGAAGACGCGGCGTTCGACTATTTGAAAAAGCTGCACAGGAATACGACAACTTACACCCGCAGCG
>JANXVP010000381.1 GCA_025351615.1 Ramlibacter sp.
GTCCCGAATAGCTGAACATGCCGATCTGCGTCGTGATGAAGCCCATGTCTTCCTTGATGCCGGCCGCCTTGAGCTTCTCGACCAGCGCGATGCGCATCTGCTTGATGCGAAGGCGCATGTCGCCCAGCTCTTTTTCCCACATGGCGCGCAGCTCGGGCGTGTTCAGGACCATGGCCACGACCGTGCCGCCGTGGATCGGCGGATTGCTGTAGTTGGTCCGGATCACGATTTTCAGCTGCGACAGGACCCGGCCGGCCTCTTCCTTGTCCTGGCACAGCACGGAGAGGGCGCCGACCCGTTCGCCGTACAGGCTGAAGCTTTTGGAAAACGACGTCGCGACAAAGAAGTTCTGCCCTGAGGCGACGAACTTGCCCACTGCCGCACCGTCTTCGGTGATGCCGTAGCCGAAGCCCTGGTAAGCGAGGTCCAGGAACGGCACCAGCTTGCGCGCCTGCAAGGCTGCGACGACCTGGTCCCACTGCTCCTGGCTGATGTCGTAGCCCGTCGGGTTGTGGCAGCAGGCATGGAGCACGACGATGGTTCCTTCGGCGGCTGCGTTGAGTGCGCCCAGCATTCCTTCGAAGTCGATTCCACGCTTCTCGGCGCTGTAATACGGATAGGTTTCGACGGCGAACCCCGCCTGGGTGAACAGCGCCCGGTGGTTTTCCCAGCTCGGGTCACTGATGAGAACTGTTGCACCGGGATTCATCCGCTTGAGAAAGTCGGCGCCGACCTTGAGCGCGCCGGTGCCGCCCAGCGCCTGGATGGTCGCCACGCGGCCGGTCTTGACAGCCTCGCTTTCGGACCCAAATACCAGGTTCTTGACAGCCGAGTCATAGGCGGCGATGCCGTCGATAGGGAGGTAGCCGCGCGCCTTGGGCGACTCCATCATCTGCCGCTCGGCCTCCTGGACGCACTGCAACAACGGCAGCTTGCCGTCGTCGTCGTAGTACACCCCCACGCCCAGGTTGACTTTGTGCGGGTTGGCATCGGCGTTGAACTGCTCGTTGAGGCCCAGGATGGGGTCGCGCGGCGCCATTTCGACGGCGGTGAACAAAGACATGGCATTCCTTCTGGGGTGGTCGCAAGCGAAGAGTCCGGCGCTGTTGTACTCTGTCCGGTTGGCCCAATTTTAACTGTCCTCCCCTCACACCCGATTGCCCATGTCCGATCTCTCCGAAGTGATTCAAGAACCGCAAAAAGGCGAGTTCATCAGCTTCCCCGATTCTCCTTTCGAGCTGTTCATGCCCTATCCGCCGGCGGGCGACCAGCCCAAGGCGATCGAGCAGCTGGTCGAAGGTGTCCGAGACGGCGAGGTGTTCCAGACCTTGCTGGGCGTGACCGGCTCCGGCAAGACCTTCACGATGGCGAACGTGATCGCCCGGCTGGGCCGGCCGGCCATCGTCTTCGCACCCAACAAGACGCTTGCGGCCCAGCTTTACAGCGAATTCCGCGAATTCTTTCCGAACAACGCGGTCGAGTATTTCGTCAGCTATTACGACTATTACCAGCCGGAAGCCTACGTTCCCCAGCGTGACCTCTTCATCGAGAAGGACAGCTCGATCAACGAGCACATCGAACAGATGCGCTTGTCGGCCACCAAGAGCGTTCTCGAGCGGCGCGACACCATCATCGTGGCCACGGTGAGCGCGATCTACGGCATCGGTGCCCCGGAGGACTACACCCAGATGCGGTTCATCACCCGCGTCGGCGACAAGATCGGCCAGCGCGACATCATCTCGCGGCTGATCCGCATGCAGTACAACCGCAATGAGCAGGATTTTTCACGCGGCACTTTCCGCGTGCGCGGCGACACCATCGACATCTTCCCGGCCGAACACAGCGAACTCGCGATCCGGGTCGAGCTGTTCGACGATGAGATCGAATCGCTGCAGCTGTTCGACCCGCTGACCGGCCGCGTGCGCCAGAAAGTGCCGCGCTTCACCGTCTATCCGTCGAGCCACTACGTGACGCCGCGCGAGAAGGTGGTGTCGGCGGTCGAGAGCATCAAGATCGAGCTGGCGCAACGGCTGGCCGAATTCGTCGGCCAGGGCAAGCTGGTGGAGGCGCAGCGGCTCGAGCAACGGACCCGCTTCGACCTCGAGATGCTCAGCGAGATCGGCCACTGCAAGGGCATTGAAAACTACACCCGCCACCTGTCCGGAGCGCCACCCGGAGCGCCGCCTTCGACGCTGACCGACTACATGCCCAAGGACGCACTGATGTTCCTGGACGAAAGCCACCAGATGATCGGCCAGCTCAGCGCGATGTACAGCGGCGACCGGTCCCGCAAGACGACGCTGGTCGACTACGGCTTCCGGCTGCCGTCGGCGCTGGACAACCGGCCGCTGAAGTTCGAGGAGTTCGAAACCCGGATGCGCCAGGTGATCTTCGTGTCGGCCACACCCGCTGCCTACGAGAACGAGCATGCCGGGCAGGTCGTCGAGCAGCTGGTGCGGCCCACCGGTCTGATCGACCCCCAGGTCGAAGTGCGTCCGGCCACGCATCAGGTCGACGATGTGCTGCAGGAAATCAGGATTCGCGCGGAAAAAAACGAGCGGGTGCTGATCACGACGCTGACCAAGCGGATGGCCGAGCAATTGACCGATTACCTCGCGGACAACGGCGCCAGGGTGCGCTATCTGCACAGCGACATCGACACGGTGGAGCGGGTGGAGATTTTGCGCGACCTGCGGCTGGGCACTTTCGACGTGCTGGTCGGGATCAACCTGCTGCGTGAAGGCCTGGACATTCCCGAGGTGTCGCTGGTCGCGATCCTGGACGCAGACAAGGAAGGGTTCCTGCGGGCCGAGCGGTCTCTGATCCAGACCATTGGCCGCGCCGCGCGCAACATCAATGGCCGCGCCATCCTCTACGCCGACCGGATGACCGAATCGATGAAGAAGGCGATCGGCGAAACCGACCGGCGCCGCGTCAAGCAGATCGCGCACAACGAGCTGCATGGCATCACGCCGCGCAGCATCGTCAAGAAGGTCCGGGACCTGATCGACGGCGTCTACAGCGAAAAGACCAGCAAGGAAATGGAAAAGCAGGAACTGCAGCGGGCCATGACCCAGGACATGTCGGAGAAGGACGTCGCCAGGGAGATCAAGCGGCTGGAAAAGCTGATGCTCGAACATGCCCGGAACCTGGAATTCGAAAAAGCCGCACGGGTCCGGGATCAGCTGGCGATCCTGAAGGAGCAGGCTTTCGGCGCGGTGGTTCACGACAACGTGGTCCCGATCCAGGCTGGGCAGCGAAATTAGCTCTTGCCGCCACCACGGCCGCCAGCCCAGGGTTAGCGGCACCTGATCGGCCGTTTGTGACTGAGCAGTCTAATTTCCCGAGCGCAACAGCGGGTCTTGCGCTATACTTGACCTAAATAGTCAAGAACAAACAACAAAAGTCGGTCCGTGAAGTGGCCGATGGGGCCCGGCGAAAGCCGGGTGCGGGCGGAGACGGGTACCCCGAGGCAGTTGCCAGAAGGGTAATTTCAACGAAGCCGGGTTTGTATCAAGGAGCTTTCGATGCGTCTCACAACCAAAGGCCGCTTTGCGGTCACTGCCATGATCGACCTGGCCCTGCGCCAGAACAATGGTCCTGTCACGCTGGCGGCGATCAGCCAGCGGCAGCAGATTTCGCTGTCTTATCTTGAGCAGCTGTTCGGCAAGTTGCGCCGGCACGAGCTGGTGGAATCCACCCGGGGGCCGGGCGGCGGGTACACGCTGGGGCGTAAGGCAGCCGATATCACCGTGGCCGACATTATTGTGTCGGTGGACGAGCCGATCGATGCTACCCAGTGCGCAGGCAAGGAAAACTGCGGCGATGAAGGCGGCCGTTGCATGACCCACGAGCTGTGGGCGGCGCTGAACCAGCGGATGGTCGAATTCCTGGACTCCGTCAGCCTGCAGAAACTGGTCGAGGAGCAGTTGGCCAAGGGCGTGCAGATCGAGGACAAGCCGGCCATCAAGCGGGCGATTTCGAGCCAGCCCGTGGTCAAGCCGATCCGGATCAGCGGTCCGAATTCGGTGTTTGCACTTGGCAACTCGTTTGCCAAGTCGTGATGCTGCAATTCATTTCGTACCAGTCCTGAAAACGTTAAGAGCCAGCCATGGACATGACCCCGCATTTCCCGATTTACCTTGACTACAGCTCCACCACGCCGGTCGATCCTCGCGTTGTGGACGCGATGATTCCCTGGTTGCGCGAGCACTTCGGCAATCCCGCGTCACGCAGCCACGCCTGGGGCTGGGAAGCGGAAGCGGCGGTCGAAAAGGCTCGCGGCGAAGTGGCGGACCTGGTTGGTGCCGACCCGCGCGAGATCGTGTGGACCTCGGGCGCGACCGAGTCGATCAACCTCGCATTGAAAGGCGCCGCACATTTTTACCAGACGCGCGGCAAGCATCTCATCACGGTGAAAACCGAGCACAAGGCGGTGTTGGACACAATGCGCGAGCTGGAGCGGCAGGGCTTCGAAGTGACCTACCTCGACGTGCAGGAAGACGGCATCCTGGACCTGGAAGCGCTGAAAGCGTCGATCCGGCCGGACACGATCCTGATCAGCGTCATGCTTGTCAATAACGAGATCGGCGTCATCCAGGACATCCCGGCCATCGGCGCGATGTGCCGCGAGAAGGGCATTATCTTTCACGTGGATGCGGCGCAGGCGACGGGCAAGGTGGACATCGATCTCAAGTCCCTGCCGGTCGACCTGATGAGCCTGGCTTCGCACAAGACCTACGGCCCCAAGGGCATCGGCGCCCTGTACGTGCGCCGCAAGCCGCGCGTCCGGCTGGAAGCGCAGATGCACGGCGGCGGCCACGAGCGCGGCATGCGGTCGGGAACTTTGCCGACGCATCAGATCGTCGGCATGGGCGAGGCTTTCCGCATCGCCAAGGTGGAGATGGCGCAGGACAATGCCAAGGCTCTGGCGCTGCACCGGCGCTTGATGGACGGACTGAAGGATGTGGAGCAGGTATTCCTCAACGGCCACGCGGAGAAGCGCGTGCCGCACAATCTGAACATGAGCTTCAACTTCGTCGAAGGCGAGTCGCTGATCATGGGCATCAAGGGGCTGGCGGTGTCGAGCGGTTCAGCTTGTACGTCCGCCAGCCTGGAGCCGAGCTATGTGTTGCGTGCCCTGGGCCGTAGCGACGAGCT
>JANXVP010000407.1 GCA_025351615.1 Ramlibacter sp.
CCAAAACTAGCCCGGCTTGCAATACCCCATATCGGACTACCGGAAACAAAAAAGCCCCGTAAACACTGGGCTTGCGGGGCTTTTAGGGGTCTGTATCGGATTACCGAAAACGAAACCTTGGCGGAGTGGACGGGACTCGAACCCGCGACCCCCGGCGTGACAGGCCGGTATTCTAACCAACTGAACTACCACTCCTGGTAGGCTGCTTTCACCCTTGCGGGCCAAGTGCTGCCGGCTTGCGCCGCATCATCGGGGGATGAATATTGGCGACCCTACGGGGATTCGAACCCCGGTACTTACCGTGAAAGGGTAATGTCCTAGGCCTCTAGACGATAGGGTCAAAACCTGAAACTTCGGTGGTGGAGGTAAACGGGATCGAACCGATGACCTCTTGCATGCCATGCAAGCGCTCTCCCAGCTGAGCTATACCCCCCAAACCGGTGCTGCGGCTCTCGCCGCCCCACCAATTTCCGAGCCTCGAATTATAGCCTGAAAACTCAGGCGGCCTGCAGCCTGCTGAGCACCGTCTGGCGCTCGCTCAAGGCCAGCACCGCGTCGAGCGAGGGTGTCTGCGCGGTGCCCAGCACAAGCACGCGAACGGGCATCGCCAGCTGCGGCATTTTCAGGCCGGTAGCGCGCAGCACTTCCTTGATAGCCTCCGTGATCGAGGCCTTGTCCCACGGACAATCGACGAGCATGCGCGCCAGCATGCTGATCGCGGGGCGTGCGGCCGTGGTGACGTGTCTGGCAAGCTCCGCCGGGTCCGGGTGGACCGGCTGGTGGAATTTCGCCACCCAGTCCGCCAGCGCGACCAGCGTGTCGCAGCGGTCCTTGAACAGTCCGCACAAGGCCGCGAGGCGCTGGTCGGCAGCGATGCCCCGTTTCGCCAGCAGCGGCTCCACCAGCGCGGCCAGCGCATCGTCGGGCAAGGCCTTGAGGTGTTGCGCGTTGACCCAGCGCAACTTGGCCTCGTCGAACTGCGCGGCGCTGCGCCCCAGGTGGTCGAGGCTGAACCACTGCAGGAACTGCTCGCGGCTGAAGATCTCCTCGTCGCCGTGCGACCAGCCCAGCCGCGCCAGGTAGTTGACCATCGCATCGGGCAGGTAGCCTTCGTCGCGGTACTGCGTCACCGGCTTGGCGCCGTTGCGCTTGCTCATCTTTTCGCCCTGCTCGTTGAGCACGGTAGGCAGGTGCGCATAGACCGGCGGCTCCTTGCCGAGGGCGCGAAAGATGTTGATCTGCCTGGGCGTGTTGTTCACATGGTCGTCGCCCCGGATGACGTGCGTGATCGCCATGTCGATGTCGTCCACCACCACGCAGAAGTTGTAGGTCGGGGTGCCCACGGCCTGACCATTGGCCGCCGGCCGGGCGATCACCAGGTCGTCGAGTTCGTGGTTGCTGATTTCGATCCGGCCCTTGACCTTGTCGTCCCAGACCACGGCGCCGCCGATCGGATTCATGAAGCGCAGCACCGGCTCCACACCCTGCGGCACAGGCGGCAGCGTCTTACCCGGCTCGGGGCGCCAGGTGCCGTCGTAGCGAGGCTTCACCTTGCCGGCCATCTGCCGCTCGCGCAGCGCATCGAGCTCGGCGATGCTCATGTAGCAGGGATAGACGTGACCGGCGGCCTTCATCTGCGCCAGCACTTCGCGGTACCGGTCCATCCGCTGCATCTGGTAGAACGGCCCTTCATCGGCGTCCAGCCCCAGCCATGCCATGCCTTCGAGAATCACGTCCACCGCGGCCTGCGAGGAGCGCTCCTCGTCCGTGTCCTCGATGCGCAGGATGAAGTCGCCGCCGTGCGAGCGGGCGAAGGCCCACGGGTAGAGCGCCGAGCGGATGTTGCCCAGGTGGATGAAGCCGGTCGGCGACGGCGCGAAGCGGGTGCGGATTCTGGTCGTCATGCCAGCGTGTCCAGGCCGCGCAGCAGGTCGGTCTTGATGTCGTCGATGTATTCGAGTCCCACGGCGAGCCGGATCAGGCCCTGGCCGATGCCGGCGGCCTGGCGCTGCTGCCCGGTCAGGCGCCCGTGCGATGTGGTGGCCGGGTGGGTGATGATGGTCTTGGTGTCGCCGAGGTTGGTGGCGATGCTCACGACCTGCGTGCTGTCGATCACATGGAACGCGTTGGCCCGTGCCGACTGCGGATCATCGCCGCGCACGTCGAACGAGACCACCGCGCCGCCCTGGCCGGACTGCTGTTGCATTGCCAGGCCATGCTGCG
>JANXVP010000425.1 GCA_025351615.1 Ramlibacter sp.
GTCAGTGCGTCGGCGAATTCGGTGTAACGCTCGACCGCTTCCTGCTCCATTTCCAGCGCCTGCGCCATGAAATCCTGCAGCGTCTGCGGCCCCTGGACCGCAGACAGATCGCGTCGGTTCGCGGTGCTCACAGCGAGAACTCCGCTTCGAGCTCGACAACGTCCACGCACGCCGCCGCGGCACCGGTCGGGTACGGCTTGCGATCGCCGGCATAGAGCACGCCGATGTTGAAGCCGTCGTCGGTCATGATCCGGCGCGCGGCCCGGGCCGCGTCGTTGGTCGGCTCCACCGCCGCCGCATGCACCAGGTTCTTCCAGTCCCTCTGTTCGGGCCGGAACGTCACGCAGGGGCTGAGGATTTCGATGAAAGAGAAGCCCGGATGGCGGATGCCCTGGGCGATGATCTCGGCCGTGCCGTTCTGGTCGCCCGCAAAGGCCCGCGCCACGAAATTGGCACCGGAGGCCAGAGCGATCACCAAGGGGTGGAACGAGCGGATTCCGGTCCCGCCGGGCGAGAGCTTGTTGTCCCAATCGGGCTCGGTGGTCGGCGAAGCCTGACCCTTGGTCATGCCGTACACGTGGTTGTCCATCACGATGTAGGTGAGATCGACGTTGCGCCGGCAGGCGTGCAGGAAGTGGTTGCCGCCGATCGAGTAGCCGTCGCCGTCACCACTGGCCACCAGGACCGTGAGCTCCGGGCGCGCCACCTTCAGCCCGGTAGCTGCCGCCAGCGAGCGGCCGTGCACGCCGTGGAAGCCGTAGCAGTTGGTGTAGGCCGGGAGGCGCGAAGAGCAGCCGATGCCAGAGACGACCGCGACTTCATGCGGCGGGCGCTGCAGCAGCGCCAGGGCCTTGGTGACCGAGGCCAGCACCGTGAAATCGCCACAGCCCGGGCACCAGATCGGCTTGTAGCCGGATTTGTACTGCGCGGCCGTGAGCGCCGCCGGCGGCACCATATCGTTCATACCAGCTCCCTTTGCACTGCGGCCATGCGGGCCCAATCGAGAATTGCGGCGCAGACCTCGGCCGGCCGCAGCGGCAGCGGGCCCGGCCGGTGGAAGCTCGCCGGACGGCCCGGCAGGTCGAGCATGCCGCGCAGATAGCGCAGCAATTGCGCCTGGTGGTTCTGCTCGACCACCATCACGCGCTCCACGCCGGCCAGCGCCTGCGCAACCACTGCGGGTTGCAGCGGCGCCAGCAGGCGCAATCCCACCAGCCGCACCGCGACCCCTTGCGCTGCCGCTCGCTGTAGCGCCTCGCGCACCGGGCCGGTGGCCGAGCCGAAGGTGATCACCGCAAGCGGCCCCTGGCCTTCCAGGTCGGCCCAGCGGCTGCCGTAGTCATGGCGCATCAGCTTGCGCTCGCGCTTGTCCAACTGGACCACGTGATCGCGCGACTGGCTGCTGGGGATGCCGGCTTCGGTATGGGTGAGGCCATCGGCCGTGTAGACCACGCCGCGCATGCCGGGAATCGCCATCGGCGAAACACCGCTGGGCGTGTCGCGGTAGCGCTTGTAGTCGACCGTGTCGGCGGCGACGGTGAGGCGGCGCGCACCGCCCTGGCGAAGCGCGGGCTTGTCGATGACCGCCTGCGACTGTCCGATGAACTGGTCGGACAGCACGATCGCCGGGGATTGCAGTTCCTCGGCCAGCTCCACGGCCCACTGCAGCGTCGCGATGCAATCGGAAATCGAGCCGGGCGCGAGGACCAGGCGCGGCGCGTCGCCATGCAGGCCGCTGACGGCGAAGGACAGGTCGCTTTGCTCGCTCTTGGCCGGGATGCCGGTGGACGGGCCGCCGCGCATGACGTCGACCACCACGATCGGCACTTCGGCGGCGATCGCCAGGCCGATGCCCTCGGTCATCAGCGCCAGGCCCGGACCCGCCGTGGCCGTCAGCGACGCAACGCCGCCATAGGACGCGCCGATGATCATGTTGACCGATGCGAGTTCGTCCTCGGCCTGCAGCAGCGAGCCGCCCACCCTGGCCAGCGCCGGCGCCATCCACTCGAGCAGTTCGGTAGCGGGCGTGATCGGGTACGCGGCGACAAAGCGGACACCACCGCGCAGGGCACCGTAGCCGGCGGCCTGGTTGCCGCTCAGGATCCATCGACCGGCCGTGCCGCGTCCGGCCACCAAAGGCCGCAGGCCGCGGATGTCGGCTGCGGCTCCCATGCCTGAAAGCAGCGCCTTGAGGTTGGCGTCCAGGGCAGCCTGCGGGCGTTTCCAGCTGCCGCGCAGGGCCGCGGCGAGCGCCTGTTCCGGCAGCCCGGCGAGTGCGCCTGCGAGGCCCAGCGCCAGCATGTTGATCCAGCTGCCAGGCATGGCCTTGGCCATTTTCTTGAGCGGCAGCATCACGCAGCGCGCCCCACTACGCAGGAAGACCTCGGGCACCTCGCCGCCGTCGATGTCGCCGATCAGGATGCTGTCCGCGTGCAGCGGAATCTCGTCGGCGAAGCGGTGCACGTTCTGCCAGTCGATGGCCAGCAGCAGGTCGAAGCTGTCGTCCAGGGACTCGACCGGTGTTGGCGCCAGCCGCAACAGCGCCGCCGCCTCGCCGCCGCGGATTTGCGGTCCGCTGGTGCGCACCATCAGGCCGTAAAGGCCGGCTTGCGCAGCCGCGTCGAGCAGCAGCGTTCCAGCGGTCATCACGCCGCTGCCGCCGCTGCCGGCAATGGCGATGGACAGGCCCGCGGCTGCGGATTTGGGCATGACCGCCGCATCGCGGTTTTGC
>JANXVP010000460.1 GCA_025351615.1 Ramlibacter sp.
TCGACCGGATCGATCCGGTCCTTTTCGTAGATCGGCTGGCGGTGCAGCAGCTTCCACTCGCCCTGATGCTTCTGCACGAAGTCATAGAACCGTCCCGTGCAGACGACATCGCACAGCACGCCCTCGACCATGCCCCGTTGCGAGATCGTCATCTTGGTCTGCGCGATCGCGCGCTCGCCGGCGACCTCGACGGCGCTGCCACCGAGGAAGTGCAGGATGCTCACGCCCTTGGCCCAGCCTTCCTGCGTCACGCGGATGAAGTCGCGGAAGGGCCCCTGAAACCAGGTGGCCATCATCACGCCGTCCGGATGCCACACCGTCGCAAACCGCTCCCAGTCGCCGGCATCGCGCCAGACCGCCCAGCGTTCCACCATCCGGCGGACCAACAGCTCGTCGTTCATATCGTCGCTCAAGACAAAACCTCCTGGTAGACCACATCCGCGACCACCGGCCAGGCGGTCGGGTCATCGACCTGGTGGCGGGCGATGCGCAGGTGGCCCAGCTCCTGCTTCACCCGCAAGTGTTCGGGATGCGTGGCATAGACATCGAGCGCCGCCTGGTTTTCGAGTTCCGAGTAGAGCACGACATCGCAGCCAGAGTCGACCCCGCTGCGGTCGCGCACTGACGCCGTTGGGGCGCTCCCGTCGAGTCGCTGTCCTACATGCCGCACCCGGGCGCCTTCTTACGATCATTTTCCTTTTGCGGTCAGCGTGATGAAAGTCAAGAAAAAAATGATCCTCTGGTTCGTCGCCGGCCTCGCCACCGTCCTGGTTCTGACGTTCTTCGTCGTCAACCTCTCCATGGGCGAGAAGAAGATCGATCGGCAGCTCGGGCGGCACTACGGCTCCGCCGACGCGCAGTTCGAGTACGAAATGGGCTCCCTGCTCGGCCCCCCGATCATCGGCGGCAACCGCTACCAGACGCTTCTCAACGGGGTTGAGATTTTTCCGTCGATGCTGCAGGCAATCGCATCGGCCCGCCAGACCATCACGTTCGAGAGCTACATCTACTGGTCGGGCGACATTGGCCAGGCCTTTGCCGATGCCCTGAGTGAACGTGCCCGGGCCGGCATCAAAGTCAGTGTCCTGCTGGACTGGGCCGGCAGCGCGAAGATGGATGCCAGCATGCTCAAGCAGCTGGAAGCAGCGGGGGTGGTGCTGCAGCGCTTTCACGAGCCGAAGTGGTACCAGCTCGGCCGCCTGAACAACCGGACGCACCGCAAACTGCTCGTCGTCGACGGCCGCGTCGGCTTCACCGGAGGCGTGGGCATCGCGCCGCAGTGGGAAGGCAATGCCCAGGACAGCGACCACTGGCGCGATTCGCATTTCAAGGTCGAGGGCCCGGTCGTGGCGCAGATGCAGGCGGTGTTTGTCGACAACTGGGCCAAGGCGTCAGGCGAGGTGCTGCATGGCGCGGCGTATTTCCCGCCTCCGGTCAAAGCCGGCGACCACCGGGCCCACATGTTCTCCAGTTCGCCCACGGGCGGCGCGGAAAGCATGCAGCTGATGTACCTGATGGCGATCACCGCGGCCGACCGCACCATCGACCTGGCCAGTGCCTACTTTGTCCCGAACGCACTGACCCGCGCGGCGCTCGTGAAGGCGCTGAAACGGGGCGTCCAGATCCGGATCATCGTGCCCGGCCCGTTCACCGACGCCGACACGGTCAGCAATGCGTCGAAGGCGACCTGGGGCGAGCTGCTGGATGCGGGCGCCAAAATCTACGAATACCAGCCCACCATGTACCACTGCAAGGTGATGGTGATGGACCACCGGATGACGTCGGTCGGGTCGACGAATTTCGACCAGCGCTCCTTCAGCCTGAACGACGAAGCCAACCTGAACGTGTACGACGAAGGCTTTGCCCGGGAGCAAACCCGCATCTTCGAGCAGGACCTGGCAAAGAGCCGCGAATTCACCGCGGCGCAATGGCATTCCAGACCCGCGTGGGACAGGTTGAAGGAGCGCGCGGCGAGCCTGTTGTCGTCGCAGCTCTGACACCTCCGGCTGGCCAGCGGCGCGCAGCGCTCAGCGTGATTGCTGCTGGTGCAGGTCGACAAACCGGTTTTCGATTTCGCCCAGGCCGTCGATGGCGATGCGCACGCTGTCGCCGGACTTGAGCCAGGTCGGCGGCGTCATCCCCATCCCGACCCCCGACGGAGTTCCCGTGGCGATCAGGTCGCCGGGATACAGCGTGATGCCACGCGAGCAGGTCTCGATCAGGTTGGGCAGGTCGAAGATCAGGTCGGTGGTCAGCGCGTCCTGCCGCAAGTCCCCGTTCACCCAGCAGCGGACGCGGGTGTTGCTGCCGTCGAGTTCGTCGGCGGTCACGATCCACGGACCCATCGGGCAGAACGTGTCGAACGACTTGCCCAGGTCCCACTGCTGGTGGCGCATCTGCACGTCGCGGGCGGTGACGTCGTTGACGATGGTGTAGCCGAACACATGCTCCATCGCCTTCTCGCGAGGGATGTTGCGCCCGCCCTTGCCGATCACGATCGTCAGCTCGGCCTCGTAGTCGATCTGGCTGGAGGCCGCGGGCCCGGGCATGGCCACGGGGTCGGTGGGCCCGACCACGCACTCCGGAACCTTGGTGAAAACGATCGGCCAGGCAGCAGGGTCGGCGCTGTTGTTCTTGAACACCGACGCCGACAGCTCCTTCGCATGCGCATGGTAGTTGCGGCCGACGCACCAGATATTGCGGCGCGGCAGCGGGATCGGCGCTTGCAGCTTCACGCTCTCCAGCGGCAATGCCGCACCGGTCAGCGCCGGCAGCTTGCGGCCTTTGGCGAGCTGCTCGATCACGGACAGCATGCCGCGGCCCGCGTCCTGCGGTGCGAGGTCGAAGGCCGTGACCGTGCGCCCGTCGGGGGCGACCTGGCCCACCTGTCGCAGCCCCTGGTGAATAAAAGTGGCAAACCTCATCCGGCTCTCCTGTTTCAATGGCAACTGGCTCCCGCTGCGAGGCAGGGAAGTGCGGATTATCGGCTGCATCCGGGGGCTGCCCCGGTCGATATGATCGACTCTCCCGAACCCGGACCGCGCTCGAAGAAAGAACTCCATGAACGCTTCCCATGTAACGCCGCCGCGCGTCCTGCTGTCGCTTGCGGGCGCCGCGTTGCTGGCTGGCTGCGCCGGCCTGCCCTGGGGACGCGCCGGTGTCGATGCCGAAGCGGCCTGCAGCGCCTTGATGGCTCCGATTGCCGCCTCTGCCATCGGCTTGCCGGGCGGCGGCGCTGTCATCGAATCGGCGACGTTGCTGCCCGCCAGCGGTCTCACCCTGACCAATCCCCTGCCCTTCATCCCGCCACCGCCAGAGGCAGTGGTGGTGCCCGCCACGCCGCAGTACTGCAAGGTGCTGGGCGTCATTGAGCCGGTCGATCCAGCCGCACCGCCGATCCGCTTCCAGGTCAATCTGCCGACAGCGTGGAATGGCCGCTCGCTGCAGCTGGGCGGCGGCGGCTTCAACGAGGTGCTGACCAGCCCGGGCGCGCTGCCGCCGTCGGCCCGCATCGACCAGCCTTCGCCGCTGGCCCGCGGCTTCGTGACCGTCGGCACCGACTCGGGCCACCAGAACACGCCCGGTCTCGCGCTGCAGGCGTTCGCGCTCAACGACGAAGCGCTGGTCAACTTCGCCCACGCTTCCTACAAGAAGGTGCGCGACGTTTCGGTCGAGTTGATGAAGCGGCGCTACGGGCAAGCTCCACTGCGCACCTATTTCATGGGCAGCTCCGAAGGCGGCCGTGAAGGCCTGACGCTGGCCCAGCGTTATCCGCAGGATTTCGACGGCATCTTCAGCCGGGTGCCGGTGATCAACTGGATGGGCTTGCAGGTGGCCGGGACCCGGATGGGTGTGACCCAGATGGGCGAGGGATGGCTCTCGCCCGGGGACGTCGAACTGGTGCACCGGGCGGTGCTCGCCCAATGCGACACGCTCGACTGGCTGAGCGACGGCATCGTCGGCAACCCGCAGGCCTGCCACGCCCGCTTCGACCCCGCCGGCTTGCGCTGCCGCGGCACCACCACAACCGGCTGCCTCAAGGAAGCCCAGGTCCAGGCACTGCAAACCCTGCACTCGCCCTACGAATTCAGCTTTCCGCTCGCCAACGGCGTGCGCAGCTATCCGGGCTGGGCCTGGGGCGGAGAAGCGGCCACCGGCACCGGGCCGGTCGGCGGCTACGTCAGCTGGCAAACCGGCACGGCGCGCCAGGCACTGCAGGGCGGTTCCGGCAGCAGCCGGGCCTGGCTGTATGGCAGCGGCGCGATCCGGTATTTCGTTGCGCGCGACCCCGCCTTCGACCCAGGCAACTTCCGGCCAGAGGATTACGCCCAACGGGTGGGCGAAATTTCGCAGCTGATGGATGCCACCGATCCGGACCTGTCCGCCTTTCGCGCGCGCGGCGGCAAGCTGGTGATCAGCGAGCACCTGGCCGACTATGCGCAGAGCCCGTACGCCGGCATCGATTACTACCGGTCGGTGGTCAAGACCATGGGGCAGGCCGCGGCGGATGATTTCCTGAGGCTGTACACCACCCCGGGGGCCGATCATGTGGGCACCGGTGCGCCGGTGGGGGTCGACATGCTGCAGGTGCTGGTGGACTGGGTCGAGCAGGGCCGCGCGCCGGCGGACCTGGTGCAGGTCAGCCTCGAATCGGTGCCGCCATTTGCGGTCAGTGCGTCGCGGCCGATGTGCCGCTGGCCCGCGACCGTGCGGTACCGGGGCCACGGGGAGAAACAGCGTGCCAGCAGCTTCGAGTGCGCGCAGCCCTAGAAGGCCCGCACTTGCCCGCGCGGAACAAAACGCCCCATGCCTTCCCGGCCCAGCCACTGCGGGCCATCGACGATCAGCGTGCCCCGCAGAAACACCTTCTCAACCCGGCCGCGCAGGCTGCGCCCCTCGAGCAACGTGTAATCGCAATTGCCGTGCAACGCATGGGCGTGGACGGTCTGCGTCGCGTTGGGATCGAACAGCACCACGTCGGCATCGCTGCCGACGGCGATCGTTCCTTTTTTCGGGAACAGGCCGAACAGCTTCGCCGGCGTCGTCGACGTCAGCTGGACAAAGCGATTCAGCGACAGCCGCCCCTGCATCACCCCGATGTCGAACAGGCTGACCAGCCGGGTTTCGATACCGGGCGCGCCATTGGGGATTAGCGAGAAGTCGTCCTTGCCGCGCATCTTCTGCTGCCGGTAGCCCAGATGCCCCTCCTTCATGCAGAACGGGCAATGGTCGGTCGCGATCACCTGCAGGTCGTCGTAGCGCAGTGCCCGCCACAGGTGCTTCTGGTCCTCGGAGGTGCGCAGCGGCGGCGTCATCACATACTTCGCGATCGAGACGTCGTCGCTGTCGTAGACCGAGGCGTCGAACAGCAGGTAATGCGGACAGGTCTCCGCAAAAACCGGAATGCCTTCGTCACGCGCCGTGACGATGTGCTTGAGCGCCTGGTTGGACGACACGTGAACGAAGTAGATCGGCGCTTCAGCCAGCTCCGCCAGCCGGATGCCCCGGTGCGTGGCTTCGCCCTCCATGATCGCCGGACGGGTCAGCGCGTGGTAGCGCGGCGAGGTGTGGCCGGCTTCCAGCGCTTCCTTGATCAGGAGGTCGATCACGGTGCCATTCTCGGCGTGCAACGCCACCATCCCGCCGTCGGCGCCCACCTGCCGCAGCATCCGGAAGATCGCCGCGTCGTCGGCCATCATCACGCCGGGATAGGCCATGAACATCTTGAAGCTGGTGACGCCCTCATGCCGCATCGCATGGCGCACATCCGCCAGCACCTGCTCATCGACGCGCGTCACGATCACGTGCAGGCTGTAATCGACCGCGACCTGGGGCTCGGCGCTGCGCTGCGCGCGCGCAATGGCGCCCAGCGGCGAGTCCGACCCGGTCTGCAGCGCGAAATCGACGATGGTGGTGGTGCCGCCGAAGGCTGCGGCGCGGGTTCCGCTGGCAAACGTGTCGCAAGTGACGGTGGGGCCGATCACGTTTTCAAGGTGCACATGGGTGTCGACGCCGCCGGGCAGGACGTAAAGCCCGGTGGCGTCGACCACGTTCACATCTTCGCCCACCACGAGCTGCCGGCCGATGGCTTCGATCACGCCGTCGCGCATCAGCACGTCGGCGAGGTAGTCGTCGGTGGCGGTGATGACACGGCCAGCGCGGATCAGGGTTGCATTCATTTCATCGATTCCTCAACAGCAGCCGCGGTGATGCGCACCGCGGTAAAACGGACCCAGATCCTCGGCCAGGCAATCGACCGTCCGCTGCCACTGCCCAGAATCGCCCCTGGCCGCCAGGCCGGCGCGAACCTGTGCGATCAACTCGGTGCGCAATGCCCTCTCGTCGACCGTGACGACCTGGCCACCCTCCACAACGGCGCGGCCACCGACGAACAGCTGGTCGACGTGCGTGCCGCTAGCCCGCGCCAGCACCAGGTCCAGCGGGTCGATGCCGGGCAGCAGGGCGTCGTCGTCCACCGCGTCCCAGTCGAGCACCAGCAGGTCGGCGTCGGCATCGACGGCAACCCGGCCGCCCGCAGTGAGACCGGGGGCCCTGGCGCCGTTCACACTGCGCCGGCCGTTGACCGCGGCAAAAGCCCAGAGCTGGGCGCGGCTCATCTCCGTCTCGTAGCCCCAGCCGCGGTGCAGCGAAAAGGCCAGCCGCATCTCCCGCAATGCATCGTCGTCTTCGTCGAAAGCCATTCCGTCGAGCCCCATTGCGATGCGGCAACCCTGGCGCAGCATCTCGGCCACCGGCGCGATGCCAGATTTCAGCCCCAGGTTGGAACTGGTGTTGACGGCAATGGTGACGCCGCGCTCAGCCAGCAGGGCGAGCTCCTGCGGGCGGGCCCAGGTGCAATGCGCCAGCGTCAGCCGGGGGCTCAGCAGTCCGATGCGGTCCAGGAAAGGCACGATGCCTTGCGGATGCTCGTGGTCGGCCCAGTCCCGCTGGTAGCGCGTCTCGAGCAAGTGCATGTGCACCGGCCGGCCAGTGTCGGCCGACGCTGCCGCTACTTCTTCGAGCAGCGGCGTGCTGCACCACTGCA
>JANXVP010000542.1 GCA_025351615.1 Ramlibacter sp.
GTGTGGTCGTGATCGCGCCGCCGACTGATAGCATGGAGAGGGTCGCGAAATGGGTAAACAGGTCCAGCCAGTCCCTGGCTCCCAGCGCCGCGCCTGTCATGGCGCCAGCTTTCGCCAGGTCAGCAGGCAGGAGACGCCGCCCAAGCCCAGCAGTACGCCGAGCAGCGGCAGCCCCAGCAAGGCAACGCAAATGAATGTGGCAACGCCCAGGACCGTGCACAGTCCAATGCCGATCGGATGCTTTTTCAGCGCCGGGATCAGCTTCAGACCGGTTGCGGTGATCAGGCCCGCCGCCACAGCGCCCATTCCCCGCAGCGCGCCGGCGACCTGCGGGACGCCCGCGAATTCGGCGTGAACCAACGCCAGCGCAATGATCAGCAGCAGCGGCACCGCCAGCAAGCCGGCGACCGCCATGGCTGCGCCGCGAAAGCCGAAGTAACGCATTCCGATCACCACCGCCAGGTTGATCACGTTGGGTCCGGGCATGACCTGGGCCACCGACCATTCCTCGATGAATTCCTCGCGCGTCATCCAGCGCTTTTTCTCGACCAGTTCCCGTTGCACGACGGTCAGGACGCCGCCGAAGCCCTGCAGCGCCAGCAGGGTGAAAGAGACGAAGAGGTCGGTGAGCGAGGTGGGTTGCGGTCGCGGCTTGGGCTCGGGCTCGGGCTCGGCCGGTACCGGCGCAGCGGGCGGGAAATTCATCGCCCGATTATCGCGTTGCCGACGCCTTGTTCAGAGCCTGAGCTCCCAGGTCTCGGCCACGAGATCCTTGCCATATCCCTGGAAGGAGTTGCTGTCCGTCAGGCTGAAGCCGCGTGACAGGTAGATCGCCCGGGCGGCCAGCAGGTGGCTCTGGGTCCCCAGGACCAGCTTGCGGTACTTCCTTGCCCGCGCGAACGCGATACATTCATCGACCAGCCGGGCGCCCAGTCCCTGCCCGCGCGCCGTTGCCGTCAGGATCAGCAGCCGCAGCTGCGCCACCGTCGTGGATTTCTGGACCACGAAGACGCAGCCCACCCTTTCGCCGTCGACCTCGGCAATCCAGCCCTTCTCGCGGGCCGGCCTGAAATTCCTGATGTATCCCGCGACGATGTCGGCGACCAGACCTTCGAATTCCCAGTTGAAACCGTATTCGTTGCCGTAGATCTCACCGTGCTGCATCACGACCCATCCCATGTCCGCGGCCCGCGGCTCGCGCAGCACCACAGTGCGATGCAGCCCGCCGCCGGGCTCAAGCAGGCGGTGGATCGTGTTCATCGCAGCCAGCAGTCGGGCCCGGTCCGGCGCCGGCAAGTCGCCCAGCAGGCCCGCGGCCGCCTCGCGAGACTTCTGCTGTAGCGGAGCGAGGGCCTGGTGCCCGGTTGCCGTGAGCTCGAGCAGGCTTTGCCGCCGGTCAGCGGGCGACGCCTGGCGCGCCAGCCAGCCCTGCCCCTGAAACCGGCGCAGGATGCGGCTCAGGTAGCCGGCGTCCAGCGACAGGTCGCGCACCAGCTCGCTGGCAACCGGATGCTTGCGATGGGCTAGTTCGTAGAGCACACGGACTTCGGTCAGCGAGAGCTCGCTGACCGAAGACGGAGAGAGCACTCCGATGCGGTGGGTGTAGAAGCGGTTGAAGCCCTGCAACGACTTGACTTCGTGCGCGGTCGCGGGGCGGCCAAGGGCATCGGCGTTCATCGCTGACATGGTCAACGAAACGATTGTCTCAGTCAAGTTTTTGGGCGAGATGCTGAGAGGGCGAAGCTTTTGTCAGAGCCCCATGCTGCCGGCCAGGGTCTGTGCGTCCCCCGGAAATCGTGTGGACAAGCCCTAATTGAGCATCAAGCCGGCACGGGCATCGAACGGACGCCATTCGCCTTCGGGCTGCGCCAGTCGATGGGTGATGGCTTCCAGCACCTTCGGGTGGGCCGGCAGGCCGCGGTGCGTGGCGCCTTCGACCTCGATGTTTTCGGACTGTGCGGATTCTTTCTCCACGCATAGTTTCCAGGGGACCAGACCATCGGTTTTGCTGTAGATGGAGGTGCAAGGCACGGGCGGGCACTGGCGCAACCGATGGCGGATGTTGACGGCCATGCTGCCGTAGCCGCTTTCGAGCACCTTGAACAGCGGACAGCACTGCTGCGGGTCCGCCATGGTGTTGAAAGGCGTTCCAAGCGTGATCACCTGGCGCACCAGCGGGTTGGTTCGTTTTGCCAGCTCGCGGGCGTAGATTCCGCCCAAACTCCAGCCCAGCAGGGTGACGCTCGAACTCGCGGCTTCGGCGACATCGATCAATTTCTCCTCGAGTTCGCGCAGCCAGAGGTTGAGGTTGCGGTCGCGTGGGCCGGTGTCTACGCCCATGCCCCAGTCGTGGCTGACAAAGCCGGCATCATCGAGCACCCTGCGTAGCGGCGCCGTGCTGTCCGGGCCGCCGCCGAGGACGGGAAACACGATGACGGGCTGGCTTTGGCCGAGGTAAATGGTAGCGTCGCCTTGGCGTCGGGTGGCAGGAGAGCAGCGGGTGAGCAGCGCGCGCAAGGGCTGGCGAAGAGCTTCCAGTGCAGGCGCCGCCGGCTGGACGAAGGACATGAAACCGGCTTGAAACAAAATCGCGACTCCCCCGCCACACAACAGCAGCTTTGTGGGCATGATGGTAGGAAGCCGTGCAGAATCCGGTTCCCGGCGCACAGCGCGTTTTCAGGTAGGAGAGAACCTACGATAAATGGCTGCTCGCCAGCTACCACGACGGCTGGTGCCTGCGGATCGTGTCTTTCACCTTGGCGGTCAGCACGAAACCGGGGCCGAACCTGGTGGCCAGGGTCTCGGCGCGGGCCAGAAATGCGTCGATGCCGGTGCCGTAGATGAACTGCATCGCGCCGCCCGTCCAGCCCGGAAAGCCGATGCCGAAAATCGAGCCGATGTTGGCCTCATGGACCGTCGTCAGTACGTTTTCGCTGAGGCAGCGGGCGGTTTCCACCGCTTGGCGATACAGCAGGCGGTCCTTCAAGTCTTGCATGTCCCAGCCAATGCCCGGTGTTCCAAACAGGGTCTTCAACTGGAGCCAGAGAATTTTCTTCGCGCCTGGTTGCTGCGGGTAGTCGTAAAAGCCCGCTTCCGCAGCGCGGCCGTTGCGGTCGAACTCCTTGACCATCCGCTCGACCAGGAGTTCGCCCGGGGTCGCGATGTAGGTTCCGCCCACGGCCCGCAGATCCGCCCGGGTCTGGTCCAGGACATGGACCGACAGCGACAGCGCGGTTTCGTCCAGCACCGCAAGCGGCCCGACCGGCATTCCGGCCTGGATCCCGGCCTGTTCCACGACAGCGGCCGGGATGCCCTCGCCGACCATGGCCGCGCCTTCCATCACGAAGGTGCCGAACACGCGGGAGGTGAAGAAGCCGCGTGCGTCGTTGACCACGATCGGAATCTTGCCGATGGTCTGCACGTAGTCGAATGCGCGGGCGATGGTTTCATCGTCGGTCTGCTTGCCGCGGATGATTTCCACCAGCTTCATCCTGTCGACGGGGCTGAAGAAGTGGATTCCGACATATTTCTCCGGCCTTGCGCTGGCCTCGGCCAGTCCAGTGATCGGCAGCGTCGAGGTGTTGCTGGCGAAGAAGCCGCCGGCTGCGAGCAGGGGCTCGGCCTCGCGCGTCACTCTGCCCTTGAGCTCGCGGTTTTCGTAGACGGCTTCGATGATCAGGTCGCAGCCCGCGAGATCCTGCAGTTTCTCAGTCGGCGTGATCCGCGACAGCAAGGCGGTCTGGTCGCAGGCGCTCAAGCGGCCCTTTTCGACCCGCGCCTGGGTCAGCCCCGCGCTGTATGCCTTGCCAGCGTCGGCCCTGGCGATCGTCACGTCCTTGAGCACGGTGGCGACGCCGCGGCTGGCCTGGACGTACGCGATGCCGGCACCCATCATTCCGGCGCCGAGGACGCCGACCTTCTGCGGCGCGTATTTCTGCACGGATGCCGGACGGCTCTGGCCCGACCTGATGGCATTCATGTTGAAGAAGAACGTGTTGATCATGTTCTTCGCGACCGTGCCGACGGCGAGCCGGGCAAGGTAGCGGCTTTCGATCCGCAGAGCGGTGTCGAAGTCGACCCGCGCGCCTTCGACCATTGCGGCAAGCGCGTACTCCGGCGCCGGGTACAGCCCGCGCGTTTTCTGCTTGAGCACCGCCGGTGCCACAGCAAGCAAGCCTGCGATCGTCGGATGGTCCGGGCCGCCGCCGGGGATCCTGTAGCTTTTGTCATCCCAGAGATGGTGGGCTTCGGGGTTGGCCGCGATGAAGGCGAGCGCCGCCGGACGCAGGGCGGCGGCGTCGGGAACGAGTTGGTGGACCAGGCCCAGTTCCATTGCCTCGCGCGGATTGAACAGCTTGCTGTCGAGGATGTAGGGCTGCGCGCCAACCAGGCCGAGCAGCCGGGTCATCTTGGTGATGCCTGAGGCGCCGGGAATCAGGCCGAGTGTGATCTCGGGCAGGCCGAACTGGATTTTTGGGCTGTCGACGGCGACGCGGCAATGCCCCATCAGCGCAACCTCCCAACCGCCGCCGAGTGCGCTGCCGTTCAGGCAGGTCACCACCGGTTTTCCCAGCGTTTCCAGGCTGCGGAAGCATTTCTTGTTTTGCTCGATCTCCCGGTACAGGCGCGGGGCGTCGGCTGGCTGCAGGCGCATCATGCCCTTGAGGTCCGCACCCGCGAAGAAGGTGCTCTTGGCGGACGCGAGCACGATGCCGCGGATCGTGTCCCGATCCTGGATCACCCGGGCTGTCACGTCGACCAGGTCTTGCTGCCACTGCGTGCACATGGTGTTGACGGGCGAGCCGGCTTCGTCGAACGTGATCGTCGCGATCCCGTCCTGGAGTTCGTACCTGATCGTTTTCACGGCTCAGATCCGCTCGACGATGGTCGCGATACCCATGCCGCCGCCGACGCACAGTGTCGCCATGCCATAGCGCAGTTTGCGCCGATGCAGTTCATCGATCAGGGTGTTCAGGATCATCGCGCCGGTGGCGCCCAGTGGATGCCCCATGCTGATGGCGCCGCCGTTGACGTTGACCTTGTCGTGCGGCACGTCCATCTCCTTCATGAAACGCATCGGCACTGCAGCGAAAGCCTCGTTGACCTCGAACAGGTCGATCTGGGCGATCGTCATGCCAGCCTTTGCCAGCGCCTTGCGCGCTGCTGGCATCGGGCCGGTCAGCATGATGGTCGGGTCGGCGCCCGACAAAGCGGCAGCGACGATGCGGGCGCGAGGCGTGAAGCCATGGGTCTTGCCGGCCTGCTCGCTGCCGACCAGGATCGCTGCGGCACCATCGACGATGCCCGACGAGTTGCCGGCGTGGTGGACGTGGTGGATGCGCTCGACCTGCGGGTAGCGGCCGATGGCGACCGCATCGAACCCCATTGCGCCAAGCTGCTCGAAAGCCGGGCGCAGGGCCGCCAGCCCTTGCATCGTCGTGCCTGGCTTGATGAATTCGTCGTGCGCCAGGATGGTCTGGTCCAGGAAGTCCTTTACCGGCACGATCGAACCTGCGAAGAAGCCGCCTTCCCGGGCCTTGACGGCGCGCTTTTGCGACTCCAGGGCGAAGCTGTCGACGTCCTCGCGGCTGAAGCCCTCGAGCGTGGCGATCAGGTCCGCACCGATTCCCTGCGGCACGAACGCCGTGGCGCAATTGGTTTCCGGATCCTGGGCCCAGGCGCCGCCGTCGGAGCCGATCGGCACGCGGCTCATGCTTTCGACGCCGCCGGCCACGACCAGGTCTTCCCAGCCCGAGCGGACCTTCTGCGCGGCCATGTTCACCGCTTCCAGGCCCGAGGCACAAAACCGGTTCAGCTGCACGCCGGAACAGCGAAAATCCCAGCCCGCCTTGAGCGCGGCGACCTTGGCGATGACCGAGCCCTGTTCGCCCACCGGCGACACCACGCCCATCACCACGTCGTCCACCTGGGCGGTGTCGAAATCGTTGCGGCGCTGCAGTTCGGTGAGCACGCCGGCCAGCAGATTGACCGGCTTGACTTCGTACAGGCTGCCGTCCTTCTTGCCTTTTCCGCGTGGCGTGCGGATCGCGTCGTAGACAAAGGCTTCGGTCATGGGAGTCTCCGGGTGGGTTGCCGGTGAAGTATATTCATTTCACCAAGCACCCGCTCTGTAAAAATGGCCCGCGCCAGAGGAGATCACTGCATGATCGAACGCACGCTTTTCAGCCCCGACCACGAGTCGTTCCGCGACAGCTTCCGCCGCTTCATGGAACGCGAGATCGCGCCCCATCACGAAGCCTGGGAGGAGCAGGGCTACGTCGACCGCGAGCTGTGGCGCAAGGCCGGCCAGAACGGCTTTCTTTGCATGACAATGCCTGAGGAGTACGGCGGTGCCGGCGGCGACAAGCTGTACTCGGTGGCACAGATGGAGGAGCTGGCGCGCGGCGGCTTTTCCGGCGTCGGCTTCGGGCTGCACAGCGAGATCGTGGCACCGTACATTCTGCATTACGGCACCGAGGAGCAGAAGCAGCGCTACCTGCCGAAGCTGGCCAGCGGCGAGATGGTCGGCGCGATCGCGATGAGCGAGCCGGCCGCCGGCAGCGACCTGCAGGGGATCAGGAGCACCGCCATGAGGCAGGATGACGGCAGCTACCTGCTCAATGGCAGCAAGACCTTCATCACCAACGGCTGGCACGCCGACCTGGTGATCGTCGTGGCCAAGACCAACCCCGTTGCAGGCGCAAAAGGCACCAGCCTGTTGCTGGTGGAACGGGGCATGAGGGGTTTCGAAACCGGCAAGCGGCTGAAGAAGCTGGGACTGAAGGCGCAGGACACGTCCGAGCTGTTCTTCGACAACTGCAGTGTTCCGGCCGGCAACCTGCTGGGCGGCCTGGCGTTCGAGAACAAGGGTTTCATCTGCTTGATGGAACAGCTGCCCTGGGAGCGGATGCAGATTGCCGTGACGGCGGTTGCGGCCTCGCAGGCGGCGATCGACTGGACGGTGCAATACGTCAAGGACCGCAAGGTGTTCGGCCAGCCGCTTGCGGCGTACCAGAACACCCGCTACAAGCTCGCGGAACTGCAGACCGAAGTCCAGGTGGCGCGCGTCTTCGTCGACAAGTGCTGCGATCTGGTCAATCAGGACCGGCTCGACACCGCGACTGCAAGCATGGCCAAGTACTGGACCACCGATCTTCAGTGCAAGGTGATGGACGAGTGCGTGCAACTCCACGGCGGCTACGGCTACATGTGGGAGTACCCGATCACGCGCGCCTATGCGGACGCACGGGTGCAGCGCATCTACGGCGGCACCAACGAGATCATGAAGGAAGTGATTACGCGGGCGATGGGGCTGGCGGCAAGATAGGCCGCCGGGTGCGTGCTTCAGGCCGCCGCGGGCGACGATGCGTCGAAGAACGGCATTCCGAGTCCGAAGGTGGAGCATTCGAGCGAAGGCAGGTCGTCGATGTGTTCGCGTGCAACCAGGTTGGCCATGGCGAGCGCGCAAGCCACCGTGGCGTGCTCCTCGCCGCCAAACAACTTGAACAAACACTGAGCATCCCAATAGCTGCCGGGTTTGTGGCGGCAGATCTTGGCGTAGCTGCTGTAGCGCGACGCGTCGGGCGAAGGCCAGGCGTAGCTGGCGACGTAAAAGCCGTGGATGGGGCCGACGATCTTCTCCATGCTGTTCTCCGTGCATCCCTCTGCATTGAAATTTGCCAGCCTGGCAAGGTGCTGGCCGGGGGTGATTCGATAAGTATCGATACGCTGCCGCCCGGAGCCGTCGGCGCGCATCGGCGTGGGGCGTAGGACCGCGTCGCCGCCGTTGTGCGCGCGCCCGCAGCAAAACGTGGGTTGCGAGGCGTGAATTTGTCACGCTGTACGCCGTAACCAATTGAACGATAACCCTACGGCTATCGCGCGGCTGCTGCTGTCTGTAGGATTGCACTGACAAAGAAATTTATGTTGTTCGGGTGCCATCCATCCGGAAAGTCAAGTCATGTCGGATCTCTCATCCACCGCTCCCAGTCAAGCTGAACCCCGCGAATCGGGCGAGTCGCCTTCGTCCCCCTGGAGCGCCACGAAGAAGGCCGTTGCCCGGCTCCAGGACTGGTTCACCATCCAGTCCGCCAGCCTCAGGGCGTTGGTTGTCGTCATTGCGGTCCTCATCCCCGCTACCGCTGTCTATTCCTGGTCGGTGCTGCAACGGCAGGAGAAGGTCGCCGAACAAGTCAAGGCGATGGCTGTCGCCAACGGCGACGGGGTCTGGAGCTACAACAAGAAGTTGCCGGTGGTTTTCGGCACCGGTTCGGTGCTCAGCTTCCTCGAGGAGAACGCTGCCGATCGAATCACGGTCATCTACACGCCGCTGTCGTGGAATGTCTCGGAGCGCTACATCCTGATCGAGTCGAAGGGCAAACAATACGCGTACTACCCTTCCGACATGGAAACCAAGATCTTCACCGACAAGGCGGTGAGCGCCCCGTGGGGTGGCAAGCTGAGCTTTGTGCCCCGGTCCGAACTCGATGCGGAGAGCGCAGACGTCTTCGCGCGCCTTGAGCAGCGGTTCTCGGGCGCGCGGCCCCAAAGCGAGAAGGATGCCTGGAAAGCCGGCGTCAGCGCCGCCATCTCCGCGGCAATGACGCTTGGCCTGTTGGCGTTCCTGTGGTTCCAGTTGCGGGGCCAGCTCAAGTCGCTCAAGTTCGTCGAGCCTTCGCAGGTACACGGCGACATCAGCGACCTGGTCGGCATGGACGACATCAAGGCCGAAGTTGCCCAGATCAAGGACCAGTACCAGCGGCGCCAGGCCTATGCCGAATATGGCGTCAACAAGCCGTTCAACGTGATGTTCAGCGGCCCCGCCGGAACCGGCAAGACCAAGCTGGCCAGCTATCTGGCAAAGGAACTGCAGTTGCCGATCCTGTTCCACTCGGCGGCCAACTTGGAGACGGGTTATGTCGGCGGCGGCTCACAGACCCTTGGCCGGATCCTGGCGATGGCCAAGCGGCGCAAGCGCTGCATCATTTTCCTGGATGAGGCGCAGGACCTTTTCATGAAGCGCGGGGGCAACCGCAAGTTCGACGACGACACCCAGAACATGCTGCTGGCGGTGCTGGATGGGGTCCGTACCAAGGCCGACGCCGAAATCATCTGGATCGTCGCCAGCAATTTCAACCAGGAAACGCAGGCCATGGATGAGGCCATGCTGCGACGGTTCCAAATGAAGGTGGATTTCCGGATGCCTAACCGCGAAGAGCGGCGCGACATCATCGGGCATTACCTCTCCCAGCGCGCGGGCAAGCTGGCCGATGGCATGGACCTGCGGCACCTGATAGAGGTGACGGAAGGCCGCAGCCCGGCCGATCTCGAGACCATCGTCAACCAGGCCGGGATCATCGCAGTCCAGGTGGGTGACAAGATCGGCGAAGGAACCCTGATGCAGGCGGCCGAAAGGGTGCTGGTGGGCAACGTCACCGAGCGCACGACCAAGGAGCGCGACCGCGACCGCCGCGTCATTGCCGTGCATGAATGGGGCCACTTCCTGGTGGACTTCATGCGCGAGCGCGAAGTGGCGCTGGGGAGCTGGGGAGCGATCCAGGCCGAAATGAGGACCATCAAGATCTCTCTCAAGGCCAATCCCCGCAACAACGCACTGGGCTTCGTCTTTCACAAGCAGGGCAACAACCTGCTCAAGACCAAGGGCGACATCGAGCACGACGTCAGGGTGTTGCTGGGCGGAATGGCGAACGAGGAGTTGTTTTTCGGCGAAGAAGGCACGACCAATGGCGCTCACAACGACATCACCCGCGTGACCAAGCTGCTGCACCATGCTGTCGCCGAAATGGGCATGTACCGCAAGACCCGCCTGAACTACGGCGCGCTGGACACACACGGGACCGCGCGCAACCTGGACGACGAGACGCGGATGCTGATGGAGCAGCAAAGCGAACGCCTCTACGCTGAAACGCGTACGCTGCTGGGCCGGTTGAAGCCCTTGACGGAGCATCTGGCCGGCAAGCTGATGGATGCCGGCGAAATGAGCCTGCGCGACGCCTTGTTCGAGATCCGTAGCTTCGAGGCCGCGTGCCATCAGTTCAACTACAAGGTCGGGCTGGCCCACGCCGGCTGATTCTCGCTGACGAAAAAACCGCCTGATGGCGGTTTTTTCGCTGCAAAACTCGAATGCGGATTGCCCTCAAGGCTGATTGTTCGACGTGTCGCCGGTCGTCGCCGGCACCACGCGTGCCTGCTCTTGAAGGATGACTCTTGCCAACGCGCCCCGACACCGGTCGTGGCCTGGCTAGCGATGTCTGGAGTAGGCGCCATCGCCCGACGACCGGGCTTGGCATGCACACCAAATGTTAAAGCACAGATGGTCTGTAGGAAAGCAACCCTTCAGGTGTCGAGGCCTAGATCCTGCCCATCAGCAGCAGAACCAGAAGAATCACCACCACCAGCCCGATGCCACCGCTCGGACCGTAGCCCCACTTGCTGCTGTGGCCCCACGTCGGCAGCACGCCAACCAGGATCAGGACGAGGACGATCAACAGGATCAGGGAAATAGACATCAGGTTCTCCGTTTGTGTAGCTGCAGTCTGCATCGGCCAGCCCGGGCGGCGTGAGGGGCTCCGCGCCAGCTCATCGTCAGCGCAAATCCTTACATGCTGTCGTCCCGCATGCCGTACGGCCTTTGCGGTCCCTGGCGCCGGCCTTTGACAGGAGTGCAACAGGTTGATACGGTCGGCGGACCAGGTGGAGGGTTGCCCAATGGACCGTCGTGGTTTTATCGAGTCTTGCACTGCAGGCGCGGCCTGCGCTTCGGCAGTGGCAAGCTGGCCGGTGTTCGCAGCCGACGCCAGGCCCAAGCCCTATTCCAGGGTGCTGCTGGTCAACGAGGCGGGGGACCCGATCCGCGCTTCCGGTCTGCAGCGGCTGGCGAACTATGTTTTCCATTATCCGTTCGAAGCGACGCCCGTGTTTTTGCTGCACCTGGCCAAGCCTGCTGCTGCGCAGGTCATCAGTCCTCGCAACAGCCAGTCCTATGCCTGGCCGGGTGGGGTAGGCGCCGACAGGAGCATCGTCGCGTATAGCGCGATCTGCGCGCACAAGCTGGTGTATCCGACCCGCGACGTGAGCTTCATCAGCTTTCGCAAGACCCGCGCGCGGCGGGGTGTCCAGGACAACCTGATCCACTGCTGCGCCGAGCACAGCCAGTACGACCCGGCTCGCGGCGCGGAAGTGCTGAGCGGCCCTGCGCCGCAGCCGCTGTCCGCTGTGCTGCTGGAACACAACCCAAAAACCGATGCGCTGACGGCATGGGCGACGCTGGGGGCAGAGCTGTTCGACGCATTCTTCAGCAAATACGAAGCCAAGCTCAGTCTCGATGTCGGGCCCAAGGCGCACAGTGCAGTCACCGGCCAGGCCGTCGTGCGCCAGCTGGAGAACTTCTGCCGCAACCCGGTGCAGTGCTAGCACCCTCGCGCGCTGCCGGGTTCAAAGCCTGGCGAGCCGCTGCAGAGCCTGGTTGAGCGTCTGGTCTTTCTTGGCAAAGCAGAACCGCACCATCCGCTGGTCGAAGCCATCACCGTAAAACGCCGATAACGGAATCGCGGCGACGCCGATTTCGGTGGTGAGCCACTGGCAGAAGTCGGCTTCGCCAAGCTGGGAGACCCCCGAGATGTCGACACACTGGAAATAGGTGCCCTCGCTCGGCAACACCTTGAAGCGGGTGCGCTTCAGGCCTTCGCGGAACAGGTCGCGCTTGCGCTGGTAAAACGCGGGCAGCTCGAGGTACGGCCTGGGATCCGTCAGGTACGCAGCGAGCCCGTGCTGGACCGGGGTGTTGACGGTGAACACGTTGAACTGGTGCACTTTGCGGAATTCGGCGCTGAGCGGCGCCGGCGCCGCGACGTAACCCACCTTCCATCCGGTCACGTGGTAGGTCTTGCCGAAGCTCGAGACGATGAACGCCCGGGCTGCGAGACCTGGAAAGCGGGCGGCGCTCTGGTGCGGCGCACCGTCGAAGGCCATGTGTTCATAGACTTCGTCGCTGATCAGCAGGGTGTCGGTTGGCGCCAGCAGGTCCTGCAGCCTGAGCATGTCCCCTCGGCTCCAGACGGTCGCGCTGGGGTTGTGGGGGGAGTTGATGATGATGGCGCGCGTCCTGCTGGTGAGCGCGGCCGCGATCCTGCCGAAGTCCGGGCGGAAGCTGCCCGGGGTCAGCGGCACGCGCACGACAGTCCCGCCGGCCAGCTCGATGTTCGGGACATAGCTGTCGTAGCAGGGCTCCAGCACGATCACCTCATCGCCTGGTTTCACCACAGCCAGAACAGCCGTGATGATGGCCTGCGTTGCGCCGGCGGTGATCGTGATTTCGGCTATCGGATCGTAACGGCGCCCATACATGGATGCGATCTTGGCCGCCACGGCTTCCCGCAGCGACGCGATCCCTGTCATCGGCGGGTACTGGTTCAGGCCGCGTGTCATCGCGTCCGTCACGGCTTGCACCAGCGTCGGGTCGCAGTCGAAATCAGGGAAGCCCTGCCCCAGATTGACGGCGCCCTTTTCGGTCGCCAGCGCCGACATGATGGTGAAAATGTTGGTGCCGATCGCCGGCAGCTTGGTCTGGACGTGTGGCGTGCGGGGAAGGGCGGTGTCAGAGCTCATAGTCGGTGCCATGGCCGGTCATTGCCCTGGCGATCAGGTTGCGGTCCAGCCGGTCCGACAGCAGCTCGGCAAATTTGAACACGAAGTTGCGCAGGTAGGCGCTGCGCTTGAAGGCCACGCGGGCGACATTCTGGCCGAACAGGTGCCCCAGCGGACGCGTCGCCAGGTCCGCATTGCTGCCATCGTCACGCACTGCCATTTCGGCGACGATGCCGATGCCGAGGCCGAGCCGCACGTAGGTCTTGATGACGTCCGAATCGATCGCCTCGAGCGCGATCCGCGGCTGCAGCTTCTTCTGCGCGAAAGCGCTGTCGATGCGGGTGCGCCCGGTGAAGGATGGGTGATAGGTGATGATCGGTTCAGCCGCCAGATCCTCCAGGGAAATGCGCTCTTTCTGCGCCAGCGGGTGCGCCAGCGGCAGGACCAGGACGTGCTGCCATTCGTAGCAGGGCAGGGTGACCAGGTCCTTGTAGTCCGACAGCGACTCCGTGGCAATGCCGATTTCCGCAACTTCGTCCATCACCATCCGCGCCACCTGGTCGGGCGAGCCCTGATGCAGGCTGACGTTGACCTTCGGATAGGCCTCCCGCAGTTTTGCAACCGGCACCGGCAGCACATAGCGGGCTTGCGTGTGGGTGGTGGCGATCGACAGCGTGCCGCTGTCCTGGGCGCTGAATTGCTCGCCGATCCGTTTGAGGTTGCCCACCTCGCGCATGATCAGCTCGATGCTCTTGAGCACATGCTGGCCGGGCTCGGTGATCCGCTTGAGGCGCTTGCCGTGGCGGGCAAAGATCTCCACGCCCAGTTCTTCTTCCAGCTCGATGATCGCCTTGGACACGCCGGGCTGCGAGGTGTGCAGTGCCTTGGCGGCCTCGGTGAGGTTGAGGTTGCGGCGCGCCGCTTCCTGCACGAATCGGAATTGGTGAAGGTTCATGCTTTAATTTCTGCTACCGAACCGCTTAATTATGTATTATTTGTCTATAAGAAGTTTCGCACGAAATGCCGACGGCTGCGTGGCGTGCAAATAACGGAGAGTAGCCAGTGCGTACGTCTTTGGTCCGTCGGGCAAGCATCGATTCGCTCACAGGATTTCGATTCCTCGCCGCGATGCTGGTCTTTTTTTCTCATTACGACATCCCGGGCTTCAGTGGCACCGCATTGCGCGCGACCCGGTCGGGGTATGCCGGAGTCACATTGTTTTTTGTGCTCTCCGGCTTCGTCATCGCCTATAACTATTTGGAGCGATTCCAGGCAGGGATGAGCGCGCGCATGATCGGGGAGTATTTTGCCGCCCGACTGGCCCGCGTCTATCCGCTCTATGTCTGTTTTATCCTCTTCGGCTGGCTGGCCCAGGGGTTGGAATCTCTCCCTTGGGCGCATCTCCTGGCAATTCAGGCGTGGAGTGCGGATTCGAAGCTTGCCTTTGCCGTGAACGCGCCGGCATGGAGCATTGGGGTGGAATTTTTTCTCTACCTCAGTTTCCCGCTGCTCGTTCCCTTCATCGCGCAGTCTGGTGTGCTTACTTCGTTGCGCCGCCTCCAGATCGCAGCTGCGCTGGTCTTTGTTGCGATGCTGTGCGCAGCGCTGTATTTCACGTTAAGCGGCCTGAATGCGTTGCCCCTTGAAGACCCGGCGTCCGGTCATCGTTGGTTGTACCGTACCCCCGTCACGCGCCTGGGCGACTTTCTCCTCGGGATTTTTGGTGCGGTGTATTTCATGCGCTTTGCGCAGACCGGCTTCGCGAGTGTTCGCCGCTGGGGATACGTGACGTTCCTTGCTGGTGTCGTGGTGTTGTTGCTTCTCGCAGCAAAGAAAAATTATCATTCGGCGTTCAGCTGGGACGTCGCGTACGCCGCCCCCGCCATCCTGCTGATCATTGGATTGGCCATCAACCGGGCGACCTGGATGAGCCGGGTTCTCGGCTCGCCCGCGTTCATCCTTCTAGGCGAAGCGTCCTATGCGTTCTACCTGGTCCATCTTCCTGCAGCGCCGCTGCGCCACGGCACTGGGGGCGGCCTGGCCAAGGAGCTGGCGTTGTACGCCATTTTTCTCGTGATGATCATCTCTCTTTCCATTGGCCTGCACATCACCATTGAAAGGCCGGCCCGAAGGTGGATCCGCCGGTGGCTGTCTTCTCGCGCGGAACCGGCGGCGGTTGCACAGGAGCCGGAGCCCGTTCCAGCGGACGGCCGCTAGTCCCGGCCTCGGCGATTACTCCAGCGCGATCTTTGCCAGCAAGTCCAGCAGACGCGCATCCTCACCCACTGCTGGCTGCAGGGTGAAGCTGACTTCCTGGTGGCTCTGGCTCACCTGCCTCAGTAGCAGCGGCAGGTCTTCCCGCGCATGGCGGCCGGTCCCGAGAAACATCGGCACGACGGTGATCTTCCTGGCACCGAGCGCAACGAGCTCGGCCGCCGCACTTGCGAGGTCGGGGACCTCGAGTTCCAGAAAAGCGCACCGAACCGGCGTGCCGGGCTGTCCCGACCGGATACGCAGCGCCACCGCATCGATCGGCGCGCGCCAGAGCGGGTCGCGCGAGCCGTGCCCGAACAGGATGATGGCTTTTTCCGCCGCCATGGGTTATCGCCTGAGCACCAGCCAGCCGAAAGCGGCCAGGGAAAACATGCTGTAGATCAACCCGGGCGAGGCTGCGGTGAGCCAGGGCCACCAGTTCTGCAGGTTGCCGATGTAGCCGAACACGTTGTTCAGCAGGAAAAAGCTGATGCCGATCAGCACGCCGCCGAAGACGTAGTTGGTGATGCCGCCGGTCCTGAAATGCAGGTAGGCAAAGGGCAACGCGAGCACGACCATGACCATGCAGCTGAGGGGATAGAACACCTTGCGCCAGAACTCGATCTCGTAGCGCTGCGCGGTCTGGCCGTTGGCGTCGAGGTGTTGAATGTACTGGAACAGGTCGATCGTGCTCATCCGGTCGGGCTGGAGCAGGGCGACCGAAACCATTTCCGGACTGATGCCGGTCGGCCAGCGAAACACGGGCACCCGTGTCCGCTCCACCTTTGCCAGATCGCCCTGGGTCGTGAATTCGCTGCGCTCGACATCCAGCAGCGTCCACGACCCGTCATCGGCGAACTTGCCTCTGGCGGCCAGGGTCACTGCAACCAGGAAGCCGCGCGAGTCGGCTTCGAAAATGCGCACGCCGCGCATTTCGCTTTCGGGCGACAGGGCGTGGACGTTCACGTTGTAGGTCCGCGAGGGCTGCTTTTCCTTCAGCCACGCGCCAGTCTGGCCGATGCTGATCCGCCCCTCATACCGGGCTTTGAGCAACTGCGCCGTGCGGTCGGACACCGGCGCCAGGTAATCGCCCGTGGCGAAGGTCAGCAGCGTGAAGATCAGGCCCAACCCCAGCAAGGTCCTGAGCGCGCGCCACGGCCCCAGGCCGCTGGTGCGCAGGATGGTGTATTCGGAGCTTTGCGCCAGTCTCGCCATCACGAAGATCGTTCCGATCAGGACTGCGATCGGCAGCAATTCGTACAAATGGTTGGGAATCATCAACGTGACATATCCCAGCGCCTGGCTCATCTTGTAAGCGGATCCGACCGTCCCCTTGCCGACGTTGGGCAGCTCGTCCACAAAATCGAAAAAGAAGAAGAGCGCCAGAAAGCCAATCGCAACGAACCCCACGGATGCGACGACTTCGCGGTAGATCAGGCGCCGGATGGTCTTCATCGCGCCGGCTCCGGCCGCACCCCTGGCTTGCGCCGGCGCAGCCGCAGTGACCAGCTGTTGTGCTGTTTGGCCAGCCACAGCAGACCGGCGAGCAGTGCCCCGCCGTGGAGCGAAGCCATGAATCCCAGCAGGCTGGCGCGGCCGCCGCTGATCCAGTTTTGCCCCAGGTTCAGCAGGTTGTAATACACGACGAAAGCGAACAAGGCGAACACCAGATTGCCGCTGCGCCCGGCACGGGGATTGACGCTCGAGACTGCCACCGCCATCACCACGAAGTTCAGGGCGGCGAGCGCCAGGCCGAGCCGCCAGGCAAGTTCACCGCGGTTGGGGGCGGTCGGCTCCATGATCAGTGCCCATGTCGAAAGCGCCTTCGCGGGCGTTTTGTCCTGAGGCCCCAGCTCGCCGCCCCCGATCCGGTTTGCATATTCCTCGAATTCGCTGATCTTCAGGCCTGGCGTGGTGAGCGAAGTTTCCAGCCGCTGGCCGTTATTGAGTTGCAGGAACTGGTCGTCGCCACGCGCGACGATCCTGCCGCTGCGCGCCGACGTGACGGTTTCCTTGCCCCGGTCGCTGCTGGAAATGAAAATGTTTTTGCCAGACTTGTTGTCCGGCGTGTCCTTGTCCAGGAAAAACACCCGGTTTCCGCTGGCCGATTCCTGAAACTGTCCGGGCGCCACGCGATCGAGGTCGCCCCGCTTGCCGTAGCGATCCTTCATGTCCTGGGTCTGCTGGTTGGCCCACGGCCAGACCACGAGCGCCAGCAGCGCGATCACCGCCAGCACCGGCCATGCGAACCGGAACAGCGGGTTCAGGAAGGCGGACAGGCCCCGTCCGGCGGCGAACCAGATCACCATTTCGCTGTCCTTGTACATCCGCGACAGCGTGCCGACGATGGCGATGAACAGACACAGGGTGAGGATGGGCGGCAGGTAGCCGAGCACGCTGTAGCCCATCACCATCAGCACCTCCTGGGGATTGACGGCGCCCCGGCTGGCCTGGCTGAGCGTGCGGATCAGGGTCATGGTCATGACGATCGTGACCAGCACCACCAGCGAGGCGCCGAAACTTCGAGCGAGCTCCTTGCGAAGGGAGGAATGGAATAACATCAGCGCGACGTTCTGTACCGGGAAAATCAGCGAATTATGGACTTTGATCTCAAGACCCTTGGGCCGGCGGGTGCCTCGGGCGAAAAATGCGACGCGCTGGTGGTGTTGGTCATGCAGGGAGCCGCGCTCGGCAAGGATGCCCTTTCCCGCCTGGTGGCGCAGGCACTCAAAGCCGGCGACCTGGAAACCAAGCCTGGCCATCTTCTGCAGGCCTGGCGCAGCGCCGGGATCGCGGCCCCGCGCCTGCTTCTGGTGGGCTGCGGCGACGCCACGGGCGCCCAGGTGCGCACGGCAGTCCAGGGCGCTGTCGCGGCGCTGCGGGCCTCCAAGGTCCGCCGGCTGACCCTTTGCCTTCCGGCCCAGGCCGGGGACGATGCGGTTCGCGCCGCCGTGATCGCGGTGGCGGACGCCAGCTATACGTATGTCACCACCAAGTCCAACGGGGAAGGCCGCAAGATCGAGCAGGTGTCGATCGGCGTTGCCAATGCCGACGCCTCCCGCCAGGCGTTCGAGCAGGCCGCTGCGACAGTCAAGGGCATCGAGCTGGCCAAGGAATGGGCCAACCGCCCGCCCAATCACGCCACGCCCACCCACCTGGGAGAAGCCGCAAAAGCGCTGGCCAAGGCCCATGGACTCGAATGCGAGGTGCTGGGTCCCAGGGAAGTCGCCAAGCTGGGCATGGGCTCGTTCATGGCCGTGGCGCAAGGCTCCGAGGAGCCGCTGCGATTCATCGTTCTGCGCTACAACGGCGCTGCCAAGGGCGATGCGCCACTGGTGCTGATCGGAAAAGGCATCACTTTCGACACTGGCGGCATCTCGATCAAGCCGTCGGCCGAAATGGACGAGATGAAGTTCGACATGGGTGGCGCCGCCAGCGTGCTGGGCGCGTTTCGCGCCGTGGCGCAGTTACGGCCTTCGATCAACCTGGTCGGCCTGATCGCCAGCTGCGAAAACATGCCGGACGGGCGTGCGGTCAAGCCGGGCGACGTGGTGACCAGCATGAGCGGGCAGACCATCGAGATCCTGAATACGGATGCGGAAGGGCGCCTGATCCTGTGCGATGCGCTCACTTACGCCGAACGCTTCAAGCCCAAGGCGGTGGTCGACATCGCCACCCTGACCGGTGCCTGCGTGGTGGCGCTGGGTGCGGTGCGCAGCGGGATGTTCGCCAGCGACGACGACCTCGCGCAAGCGCTGCAGGCAGCAGGTGACGCCGCGCTCGACCCCTGCTGGCGGATGCCGCTGGATGACGACTACGCGGAAGGATTGAAGACCAACTTCGCCGACGTCGCCAATATTGCTGGCCGCGCCGGGGGGGCTGTGGTTGCTGCGAAATTCCTGCAGCGGTTCACGAAGGCCTATCCTTGGGGCCACCTGGACATTGCCGGAACGGCGTGGAAGGGCGGCGTCGCGAAGGGGTCGACAGGCCGGCCGGTTGGCCTGCTGGTGGAGTTCATCATGGGCCAACAGGGGGAGCCGCCCGCCAAGCCGGTGCGCAAAGCGGCCCGCCACAAGTAGGTCGATGACCGAAGTGGCGTTTCATTTCAACGCGCCTGACAAGCTGGCTTACGCCTGCCGTCTGCTGCGCAAAGCCGCAGGCACGGGCGCGCGGGTGATGGTCACGGGCGGCCCGCAGACGTTACGCGCGCTGGACCTGGCCCTCTGGACCTTCGCGCCGCTGGAATTCCTTGCCCATTGCTACGGCGAGGTCACTCCGGCTGTCCTGGCCGCATCGCCGGTGGTGCTGGCCGAATCGGTCCGCACGGCGCCGCACCAGCAGGTGCTGGTGAACCTCGGCGGCACCGTGCCCGAGGGCTTCGAACGGTTCGACCGCCTGATCGAAGTGGTGACTGGAGAGCAGGAAGATCGGCTGGATGCCCGTCGACGCTGGAAGCATTACGCCGACCGCGGTTACGCCATCACCCGGCACGACCTCACCGCGAGGCCAGCCTGATGGCCTCCCGGAGCCCGCCCAGCTTCGTCCCGACGCTAACCGAAGTGGTCCGCAGTCCGGGGACAGTGGACGCGTCCGCACAAAAAAGTGCCTGGTCGCAGGAACAGCTGGTGCATCGAATCATGCAGCGCGTGGAGTTGACCCTGGAGCGACGCCTGCGCGAAGCGATCGCCACCACCGTGCTGCAGCAAACCCAGATGCTCGGGCCCTTGTTGCGCGAAGAGATCGAACTGGTCGTGCGCGAGAGCGTGGAGCAGGCGCTGGCCGATGAACTCACTGCCACCAGGCCGGAACAGCAGCGCCCCTGAACCTTGCGCTCCCGCGGCGTCGCGGGAGCGACAGTGCCCCGCCTGATCCCCACACCTAGATTTACCCCTATGGTTCGGGTCCGGAAATTGCGATAAGTTGGCCGCCGTTGAGGCGCAAAAGATTCTCAACCTAAATCCCTACTCTGGAGGTTCTATGCAAGTGAAGTTGAAACTGACGGTCGCCGCAGCCATCGCCGCAATGGCCGGCCTGGCATCCGCACAAGACGTGCAAGTGGTCAAGATCGGCCACGTGGCACCGATGTCCGGTGCCCAGGCCCACTACGGCAAGGACAATGAAAACGGCGTGCGGATGGCCATCGAGGACCTCAACACGCAGAACATCGTCATCGGCGGCAAGAAGATCAAGTTCGAGATCCAGGCCGAAGACGACGCCGCCGACCCGAAGCAGGGCACGGCCGCCGCACAGAAACTGTGCGACGCGAAGGTTGCCGGTGTGGTCGGCCACCTGAACTCGGGCACCACCATCCCCGCCTCCAAGGTCTACAACGACTGCGGCATTCCGCACGTGACCGGCGCAGCCACCAACCCCGGCAACCTTCGCGTCGCACAGTTTCTGTGCGGCGGCCGTGCCCTGCTTCGGGTCGGCGGCGTCGTCTTCGGCCTGGA
>JANXVP010000086.1 GCA_025351615.1 Ramlibacter sp.
TGTGCCACGGTTTGGCTTGTGGGGTTATCGGCAACTTCCCTCGCGCGCCTGGCGGCTTCTTCGGCCTCCTGCTTTTCTTCCTCATCGAACAGACCCAGGAATTTGGCGCTGGCCAGCTGACGCAGCATGTTTTTGGGGATCGGGTCCGGCTGCGAATAATCGTCGATGTAGGTGTCGAGCCGGTCCATCACGTTGAAATGCGGATCGCTGAACAGCTTCTTCATGGCTGCGTTCTTCACCTCGGGCGCCACGCCGCGAGCGGCGAATGGGCGGAAGTCGGATTCGGCGGTAAGCGCCTGCGCGTCTTCAAGGGTGAGGGGGGGCGGTTCGGCGGTAACACGCTCCACGTCGACGGGCGGCGCGGTCGACGTCTGGATTGCGGCGTTCGCGGCAAGCACAGCTTCCGGGACAACCGGGTGCTGCGGCAGCTGCTCCGGCGCTGCCGGCTGGCCATCCTTCGCATCCAGCTTGCGCTTTGACCAGCGGCCCAAAAAACCGTCAGCCATTGCCGCCGCCGAATTTCTTTTCTGTGCTCACCGCGGCCGGATTGCCGAAGCGATCCTGCAGCGATTTAAAGCTATCGGGCCGCTTGCGCCTTTTGGGCTCCAGGACATGGTGCTCGTCGATGAAGGCGCGCATCCACTCCACCACGTCGGGGGGCGCCGGAACCTGCTCGACGGTTTCCTGGGCATCGAGCCAGCGGCCGGCGTCGTGGTAGCTGAGGGACACCATGGTCGGACGGGCCAGCGGCTCGTCAGAAAGGGTCGGCTCGTCCTCCATTCGCCACAGCACGAACCAGCCAGGCGCCGCGGTGGTCGCATTGAGGTAATAGCCTTCGGCGTCGTCCCGGAACAGTTCGACCACAAACCCCGGGTGCAGCCAAAGCTCCTCCTGGTCGTTCTTGCGCATCAGGCGCGGCTGTCCGCCGAATCCCGGTTCCTGCGCAATCACCTCCGAGAGCATCCAGCGCCACGGCTGCCACGGGTTGTCGATGTGCTCGCGGCGCATGACGACCGCGACGCCGATGGACGGACGTTCAGCCATTCAACACTTCGCGCGAGAGCGTCGGCGCCCGGTAAAAATCGCAAGGTGGCTCGGTATGACAGACATCGGAAAATGCTAACAGGTTGCGGCGGCTCCAAGGGTAAACACCTGTCAGCCGACGCCGACAAGGCTGAGCTTGCGCGCGTGTCGGCCGGGGTCTGCCGGCACGGGGTGGCAAAAATTTTTTGCGTCCCGGGTCGTCCCTGTGGAATGAAACCGCTTCGCGCCGCCTCTTACCCTTTCAACATCCATTCCAGGGCTCCCATGAACGAACTGAACAACGACAGGCGCGGCTTCCTGAAACTCGCCGCTGCCCTCCCGGCAACGGCCGCAAGCTCGTGGGCCATGGCGCAGGCGCCCGCAGCGGCGCCAGCAGTTGCTGCTTCCAGCGACATCGCGCCGCAGGACCGGGTCTTCATCACCAACGAAGACTCCAACACCATCAGCGTCATCAACCCGGCGAGCAACACGGTCGATACGACGATCAACCTGACGAGCTTCGACGAGGATGCGCGCCCGCCTTTCCGTTACGTCACCGGCGGGGTCATGCCGGCGCATTCCGCGATGATCCACAAGCCGCTTTACCACGGCTGCATCGACGCCCACGGCGCAGTGCCCAATCCGGATGGGACCCTGCTGGCCACATCCGGGCGCGGCAGCAGCAACATCTACCTGATCGACGCAGTCAATCGCAAGGTGCTCGGCAACCTGCCCAATCCGCAGGCTGGCCCGACCACCAACCCCGAGCGGCTGTCGAGCGGCATCCTGCTGGGCCGCGAACCGCACGAACCCACCTTCACCCGCAACGGCCTGGAACTGTGGGTCACCATCCGTGGCGAAGACCGGATCGCGATCCTCGACGTGGAGCTCGCGCGCAAGCAGGTCACGGGCACGCCTTCCAACGCGGTGCGCGGCTACCTGCCCACTCTGAACGGGCCGGCCCAGGTCTGGTTCTCCAGGGACGGAGCGCTGGCCTTCGTCGTCAGCCAGAAGGTGGCGATGTTGGAGATCTTCAAGGTCAATGCCGACGCACAAGGCTATTCCCGTCCCGAGCGCCTGCGCCTGGTCGACATCAGCATGCACGACAAGCCGGCCTTCACACCGTTCCAGAAACTGTCGCCCGACGGCAGCCAGATGTGGCTATCGCACAAGCTGGCCGACGCCGTGTCGATTGTGTCGGTGCGCGATCCGGGCCAGGTGCTGGCGACGATTGCGCTGGGCGAGATGGCCAGGCCCAACCACCTGGAGTTCGTCGACAACGCGCGCGGCCAGGTGACCTACATGAGCCTGGCGCGGGTCGACGATGGCGGCCCCAACGGCGCCGCATCGAGCCGGCTCGCCATCATCGACCGCTCCGTGCCGCCAGCCCAGCAGAAGGTGGTGGGCATGGTCTATACCGGTGGCCGCGAGTCGCACGGCATCTGGACCAACCCGGCCAACAACCTGCTGTACGTTGCGCACGAACAGGACGAGCTGCCGGGTACCGCCAACGCCGGCCAGACCGTGTGCTCGGCCTTCGATGTGTCCAATCCGCTGCAGCCGAAGATGATCACGCAGATTCCGCTGGGCGCGCTCAAGCTGCCTTCGGGCGAGCTGCGCAACAAGAAGAGCATCAACCTGGTGTACGTGCGGCCCGGCACCCGGGGCCAGACGGCATGACGGACCACTCTGCCCAACATGCGGCTGGCGCCAAGGCAGCCGGCGCCGCGCCCCGCAACAAATTCGAAGCCGACATGGACGTCGGCATGGCCCGCATGATGCAGGACATGCACAGCCCGGGTTACACCGGCAATGCCGACCGCGACTTCCTGGCAATGATGATCCCGCACCACGAAGGCGCCGTCGACATGGCCCGGCTGGTCCTGATCCACGGCCGCGATCCGCTGGTGCGGCAGCTCGCCGAGGAAATCATCGCCAGCCAGACCGTGGAGATCGCCGGTATGCGGGCGCGGATGGCGGTGCTCCAGAAAGGCCCGAACCCCGAACCGGGCGGCTATCCGGCGCTCGGTTCGGTGCGTGGCGGTTGAAGTCAGGCCATGTTCCAGAGCGCCGAATCACGCTACAACCAATGGGTGAGTGACCACTATCGCTTCCTGTTGCGCAGCGCGTGGGCCATGACTGGCTCACGAGCGGTGGCCGAGGACGTGGTGCAAGACTGCTTCACCAGCGCCTGGAAGCACCGCAGCCAGCTGCGCAAGGCCGAGCTGGCGCGGGCCTGGCTGTTCCAGATCATGCGGCGCAGTGCGCTGCGCCACATGGCGCCGCCGCCGCTCTCGCTGGACGAGAACGAAGAGGCCTTCAACGTCGCTGCGCCTGCGTCGGGCGCCGACGACCGGCTAGACGTCGTCAAAGCCCTGACCCGCATCGCGCCCATTCACCGCGAGGTGTTAGTGCTGTTTTATTTCGACGACATGCCGACAGCCCGCATGGCCGAGGCGCTGGAGGTGGCGCCCGGCACCGTGCTGTCACGGCTGTCACGTGCGCGCGAGGCGCTGAAGGCGGCCATGGCGCCGCCAGCCTTGCCAGCAGCAGCGTCGCCGCGGGAGCCGGCGTCCGGGGGCAAGGTCACCGCACTGCGCAAGAGCTGACATGGAAAACAACGAATTTGCTATGAGCCCTGACGAGACCGAGTTCGACTTGCGCTCGCGCGCCGAACTGGCGCTGGCCTGCGACCCCGGCCAGCCGCCCGCCAGCCTGTTTCGCCGCACGCCCGTGCTGCGGCGCATGAGCGTCCAGCGCGTTCTCGCGGCGGTGCTGCTGCTTGGAAGCGGGGGCGGCGGCGTGCTCGCCATGCGTCCGCCAGAACTTGTGCGCGGTGCAATCGATCACGAATCGCACGAGCGAATGCTGCGCGGCAGTTTCGTGGACACCAGTGCGCTGTTGCGCCATCTGGGCCTGGCGTCGCGCCAAACCGTTCCCGGCTCGGTGCAACTGATGCGCCGATGCGATCTCGGCGGCCAGTGGGTCTACCATCTCACCACCTATTTCGACAAGGCCGGCATGGTCACCGTGTTCGCCTTCGACCGGCCGGTCACGCTGTCCGAGGGCAGTGGCTGGTGGGGCAGTGCGTACTGGCAGGTGGTCACCTCCCATGACGGCCATCCGCTGGTGCTGGTGGCCGACACGAAAGCCGCCCTGACAGCGGCCCGGGCGCAGTTCGACCGGTCTGCCTGAGCCCCCACCCGTTTGCTGGACAACATCCAAGGAGATCCCATGGCCGACATCGACACCCACCAACGGCTTCGCCGCAGGCTGCTCGCGGGCGGCGCGGGCGCTCTCGCAGCAGGCATGGCAGGCCGCAGCTTCGCGCAGGCCGCCACGGTCGAATTGCCGTTCGCCAACGGCAGGCGCGAACTGGTGGCCTTTCCGGAAAAGCGGCCCCTGATCGTGCTGACGACGCGCCCGCCGCAACTGGAAACGCCGTTCGAGGTGTTCAACCAGGGCATCGTCACGCCCAACGACGCGTTCTTCGTGCGGTACCACAACTCGGGCGTGCCGCGCTCGGTCGATGGCGACAAGCACGTGATCAAGATCGGCGGCAATGCCGCGGGCAAGCCCTACGAGCTGACGATGGCGCAGTTGCGCACGCAGTTCAAGCCAGTCGAAATCCTGGCGGTCAACCAGTGTTCGGGCAACGGCCGCGCGTTGTTCAATCCGCGCGTGACGGGCGGCCAGCTCGGCAACGGAGCAATGGGCAATGCCCGCTGGGTTGGCGTGCCGCTCAAGGACGTGCTGGCGGCAGCTGAAGTCAGGAGCAGCGCCCGGCAAGTGACGTTCGACGGGCTCGACGTCGCCGTTTTCGGAGGCGGCGATTTCGTCAAGGCGCTGGACGTGAACCATGCAATGGACGGAGAGGTCATGCTGGCCTGGCAGATGAACGGAGCCGACCTGCCGATGCTCAATGGCTATCCGGTCCGGCTGGTGGTGCCCGGTTACTACGGCACCTACTGGATCAAGCACCTGTCGGAGATCGCGGTGGTGGACCGGGAATTCGACGGCTTCTGGATGAAGCCCGCCTACCGCGTTCCCGACAACGCCTGCGCCTGCGTTGAACCCGGGACGGCGCCGACGTCCACCCGCCCGATCGGCCGCTTCAACGTCCGCTCGTTCATCACCTCGCTGGCCGATGGCGCCCGGGTGCGGGCCGGGGACCAGGTGGTGGTGCGAGGCATCGCTTTCGATGGCGGCCAGGGCGTGCGGGAAGTCGCCTTTTCCTCCGACGGCGGCCAGAGCTGGCGCGGCGCCCGGCTGGGTGCCGACATGGGTCGCTATTCGTTCCGCGAATTCAGCTTCGGGTTGACGCCGGCCAAGGGCGGGCACGACCTGCGGGTGCGGGCCTGGAACCGGTCCGGCGACAGCCAGCCGGTGGAGGCGCTCTGGCAGCCCGCCGGCTACATGCGCAACGTGGTCGAGTCGGTCAAGGTCGTGGCGGTGTGAGGACTATGCAGATGACATCCACTCCCCATCTCGCCGCCGCCGTTGTTGCCGTGGCGCTTACCTTCGCCAGCTCTGCGCAGGCCGTTCCCAAGACCATCGAACTGCCGCCCGACCCGGTCCAGCTTACGCCGAGCGCCCTGCCCGGCTACGCCCGGGCGCAGGCAAACTGCGTTGCTTGCCATTCCGCCGAGTACATGCTGTACCAGCCGGCGACAGCGCCCAGGACCTACTGGGACGCCATGGTCAAGCGCATGAAAGCCGTGTTCAACGCTCCCATCCCGGACGCCGATATCCCGGTCATCGTCGACTACCTCGCGAGGACCTACGGCGCAGAGCAGGATCAAAAACCCTGAAAAGTAACCAGCCAGGCCGCCATCGCCGCCAGGCGACCTCAAGATTCGAGACCAACTCGAGCTGGCGCGCAATGACTACTCAGCCGTTTTTCCGCTCTGCGCTTCGGCGGTCGGCAAGTTCGTCGGGAAATTCTGAAGCCCCGCTGGCCGTCAGGTGTCCTTGGAAATCTTGATCGACGGAAACTTCGACGAGAAGTCCTTGGCCTTGGCCGCGATCTTGATCGCCACCTGGCGCGCGACGGCCTTGTAGATGCCTGCCACTTCGCCGTCCGGGTCCGCGACCACGGTCGGCTTGCCGCTGTCGGCCTGCAGACGGATCCTGATGTCGAGCGGCAAGGCGCCGAGATAATCCATCGCGTAGTCGGCAGCCATCTTCTTGCCGCCGCCCTCGCCGAAGATATGTTCGACATGGCCGCAGTTGGTGCAGATGTGGACCGCCATGTTCTCGACGATGCCAAGGATGGGCACGCCCACCTTTTCGAACATCTTGATGCCCTTGCGGGCGTCGAGCAGCGCGATGTCCTGGGGCGTCGTGACAATTACGGCGCCGGTCATGGGCACGCGCTGCGACAGCGTCAGCTGGATGTCGCCGGTGCCAGGCGGCAGGTCGACGATCAGGTAATCCAGGTCCTTCCAGTTGGTCTGGCGCAGCAGTTGCTCCAGCGCCTGCGTCGCCATCGGGCCGCGCCAGATCATGGCTTCGTCCTGGTTCACCAGGAAGCCGATCGACATCACCTGCACGCCGTAATTTTCCAGCGGTTCCATGGTCTTGCCGTCAGGGCTCTCGGGCCGCCCGTCGATGCCCATCATCATCGGCTGGCTCGGGCCATAGATGTCCGCGTCCAGCAGGCCGACAGACGCACCTTCGGCGGCCAGGGCCAGCGCCAGGTTGACGGCCGTCGTGCTCTTGCCGACGCCGCCCTTGCCCGAAGCCACGGCGACGATATTCTTGACGCTCGGCAGCAAGGCCACGCCACGCTGCGCCGCATGGGCGACGATGTTCATGCTGATGTTGGCGGACACATTGCCGACGCCGGAAACCCGTTTGGCGGCAGCCACCAGCGCAGCGCGCATGGCCGGAATCTGGCTCTTCGCCGGGTAGCCGAGTTCGACGTCGAAGGAGACGTCCGACCCGTTGATCTGGAGGTTTTTCAGGGCCTTGGTGCTGACGAAGTCCTTGCCGGTGTTCGGGTCGGTGACTGACTGCAGCGCTTCGAGTAGTTGTTCCGGAGTTGCCATGGGTCGTGTCCTGTTGCGACAGCAGTGTAGCGACGTCCTTTAAAATCGACGCTTCCCTCTGGAAATCCCCCAATGTCCGCACCGCGCAAGCTTTTCGTCACAACCGCCCTGCCCTACGCCAACGGCAAATTCCACATCGGCCACATCATGGAGTACATCCAGGCCGACATCTGGGTACGGCACCAGCGGATGCAGGGCAGCGACGTGAATTTCGTCGGCGCCGACGACGCCCATGGCGCACCGATCATGATCGCGGCCGAGCAGGCCGGCATGACGCCCCAGCAGTTCGTTGCCGGGATCGCCGCCGGGCGCAAGGAATACCTCGACGGCTTCCACATCGCGTTCGACAACTGGCACTCGACCGACAGCGCTGAGAACACGGAGCTGGCCCAGGCCATCTACCACGCGCTCAAAGGCAACGGGTTGATCCAGACCCGGACCATCGAGCAGTTCTTCGACCCCGAGAAGCAGATGTTCCTGCCCGACCGCTTCATCAAGGGCGAGTGTCCGCGCTGCCACGCCAGGGACCAGTACGGCGACAACTGCGAAGTGTGCGGCGCGGTCTATGCCCCGACCGACCTGATCCATCCCTATTCCGCCTTGTCTGGCGCCACGCCGGTGCTCAAGAGCTCGGAACACTTTTTCTTCCAGTTGTCAGATCCGCGCAGCGTGGCGTTTCTGGAGCGCTGGACGCAGGACGGCCGCTTGCAGCCCGAGGTCGCGAACAAGGTCAGGGAATGGTTCTCCGTGCGCACCAACGCCGACGGCACCACCAGCGAAGGCCTGGGCGACTGGGACATTTCGCGCGACGCGCCCTACTTCGGCATCGAGATTCCCGACGCACCGGGAAAATATTTCTACGTGTGGCTGGACGCCCCCATCGGCTACCTGGCGTCGCTGAAAAACCTGCTGGACAGACGCGGCCAGGACTATGACGCCTACATGGCCGATCCAGCGCTGGAGCAGGTCCACTTCATCGGCAAGGACATCGTGACCTTCCACACGCTGTTCTGGCCGGCGATGCTCAAGTTCAGCGGCCGCAAGACGCCGGACAGCATCTTTGTCCACGGGTTCCTGACGGTGAACAACGGCGAGAAAATGAGCAAGAGCCGCGGCACCGGCCTGGACCCGCTGAAATACCTGGCGCTGGGCATGAATCCAGAATGGCTGCGTTACTACATTGCCGCCAAGCTCAACTCGCACAACGAAGACATCGACTTCAATGCCGATGATTTCCTGGCGCGGGTCAATGCCGACCTGATCGGCAAATACGTCAACATCGCGAGCCGGACGGCGGGCTTC
>JANXVP010000089.1 GCA_025351615.1 Ramlibacter sp.
TACTGGATGCCGATGGACCAGTACATCGGCGGCATCGAGCATGCCATCCTGCACCTGCTGTACGCGCGGTTCTGGACCAAAGTGATGCGCGATATGGGGCTGGTCAAGGTCGACGAGCCGTTCACCAGGCTGCTGACGCAGGGCATGGTGCTGAACGAATCGTTCGCACGTACCGGAACCAGCGCCGGCAAGGAATACTACTGGGCGCATGACCTTGACATCGTGCGCGACGAGCACGCCAAGGTGCTGTCCGCGACGGCGAAGGCCGACGGCCGGCCTGTCACGTACGAGGGCTGGACCACCATGTCCAAGTCCAAGAACAATGGGGTCGACCCGCAGGAGCTGATTGAAAGATACGGCGCCGACACCGCGCGCCTGTACACCATGTTCACCGCCCCGCCGGAAGCCACGCTGGAATGGAACGACGCCGCGCTGGAAGGCTCGCACCGCTTCCTGCGCCGGGTCTGGAACTTCGGCCTGAAGCTGCATGGCGCCAGCGGTGCGGCTGAAGCGATCCGCGGCCATGCGGCTGCAATCAGCTATGGCAAGGACAGCAAGGCCCTGCGGCTGGCGATCCACTCGCTGCTCAAGCAAGTGGACTACGACTACCAGCGGATGCAATACAACACCGTGGTTTCCGGCGCGATGAAGCTGCTCAATGCCCTCGAAGACTTCGGGTCCGCTTCAGATGGCGGCGCGCAGGAGGCGATGCGCGAGGGCTTCGCAATCCTGCTGCGCGTTCTGTATCCGGCTACGCCGCACATCGCGCAGGCGCTCTGGCAGGCGCTGGGTTTCGCCCAGTTGCACGGCGAGTTGCTCGACGCGCCCTGGCCGCATGTCGATCCCGAGGCACTGGTGCAGGACGAGATCGAACTGGTGCTGCAGGTCAACGGCAAGCTGCGCGGTGCGGTCCGCGTCCCTGCGGGCGCCAGCCGGAGCGACATCGAGAAGCTGGCCCTGGCCAGCGATGCCTTCGTGCAGCACGCCGGCGGCGCCGCGGCCAAAAAAATCATTGTCGTACCGGGCCGGCTGGTCAACGTGGTGGTGTGACGATGGAGCCCAACCGCAGGACATTTCTCGCTGCCGCCGCGCCGCTGGCGCTCAGCGCTTGTGGCTTTAAATTGCGTGGGGCGCCGGATTTCTCCTTCAAGACCATCGCCATCGGGTCGGCCGAAGCGTCGTCGCTCGGCAACGAGCTCAAGCGCAGCATCGCGTCGGGCGGCGCCGTGCAGGTATTGCCGGTGGCCCAGGCGCAGGTGGTGCTTGACGTGCTGACCGACCAGCGCGAGAAGGTCGTGGTGGGCCTCAACGCCTCCGGCCAGGTGCGCGAGTTCCAGTTGCGCATCCGCTTCCGCTTCCGGCTGCGCACGCCCGACGGCAAGGAGCTGATTCCCAGCACCGAATTGCTGCAGCAGCGCGACATCAGCTTCAACGAGTCGGCGGTGCTGTCCAAGGAAGCCGAAGAGAACCTGCTGTACCGCGACATGCAGACGGACATCGTCCAGCAACTGATGCGGCGGCTGGCTGCCATCAAAACCCTGTAGCCCGGCTGCCGTGGACCTCGACCGCGCCGACCTCAAGCTGCTGGACCTGCTGCAGCAGGACGGACGCGCCACGATGCAGACGCTGTCGGAGGCGATCCACCTGTCTGCGCGGGCGACGCTGAACCGGGTCCGCCGGCTCGAGGCGCAAGGCCTGATCGAGGGCTACCGGGCGCTGGTCCACCGCGCCGCGCTGGGCGAGCAGATCTGCGTCTTTGCCGAGATTGCTTTGAAGGATCAACGGCAGCCCGTGGTACAGCGCTTCGAAAAGCGCATGGCGTCGTCGCCCGAGGTGGCGGCCTGCTACATCATCAGCGGCCGCTACGACTACCTGGTGCGGCTGGGCTGCCCAACGCTCGACCACTACCATAAGCTGATCACGGCCTGGCTGGATGATTCCGCGCTCGGGATCGAGAAGATCGTGACCAACATCGAGCTGGCGACGATCAAGGAATTTTCTGGCTTCGCATTGCCCAGGCCGCGCTCGGGCCGCTGACGGACGGGCGCTGGCGGCCCCGGCTTGCGCGCCGCTGCGGTTTCGGAAGCCGCCACGGCACAAAGCAGCGCCAACCGCTGCGCGCATGGCGCCGATCGTCGCGTGCGGCACGCCGCCGCAACATAGACTGGTTCCCATCAACCGGGAGCGCCCATGAACGCCACCACGACCCAGGATTTCATTGACACGGAAGCACGTTTCGGCGCGCGCAATTACCGGCCTGTACCGGTGGTCGTCGACCGCGCCCGCGACTGCCTGGTCTGGGATGTCGAGGGGCGCGAGTACATTGACATGATGGGTGCGTATTCCGCCGTCAGCCACGGCCATCTGCACCCCAGGCTGGTCGCGGCGGCGCATCGGCAACTGGAACGGGTGGCGGTCACGTCGCGCGCGTACCACGGCACGACGCTCGGTCCCTTCCTGGAAAAGCTTTGCACGATGGCGGGGTTCGACCGGGCACTGCCGATGAACACCGGTGCGGAGGCCGTCGAGACGGCGATCAAGTGCGTGCGGCGCTGGGGCTACCGCGTCAAGGGCATTGCGCCGGGCCAGGCGGAGATTCTGGTCGCGCGGCAGAACTTCCACGGGCGCACCACCACCATCGTCGGTTTCTCCTCCGAGCCGGAGTACCGCGCCGGGTTCGGCCCGTTCGCGCCCGGCTTTCGCCACTTCGATTTCGGCGACATGGCCAGCGTGCGTGCCGCGACCAGCGTGAACACCTGCGCGGTGCTGGTCGAGCCGATCCAGGGCGAGGCGGGCGTGATCCTGCCGCCGCCGGGCTTTTTCGCGCAGCTGCGCGAATGGTGCACGCGGCACAACATCCTGCTGGTGATCGACGAGGTCCAGGCCGGCCTCGGCCGCACCGGCCGGCTGTTCGCTTTCGAGCACGAGGGCATCCGTCCCGACGCCTTGATCCTGGGAAAGGCGCTGGGCGGCGGGCTGTTGCCAGTGAGTGCGTTTCTCGCCGACGCGCATGTCATGGAGGTCTTCAACCCGGGCAGCCACGGCTCCACTTTCGGTGGCAACGCCCTGGCAGCGGCCGTCGCACTCGAAGCGCTCCAGGTGATCGAGGACGAAGACCTGGTGGCCCGCAGCGCCGCCATGGGCCAATACCTGATCGCGCGTTTGCGCGCCGTCCAGACCCTGGCCGCGCCGCTGATCCGCGACGTGCGTGGCCGTGGCTTGTGGGTCGGAGTCGACATCGACCCCGCGCACGCGTCAGCACGCGAGCTGGTCGAGCGGCTGGCCGAAAGCGGCGTCCTGTCAAAGGAAACGCACGAGACGGTGATCCGCTTCGCGCCGCCGCTGACCATCACCACCGAGCTGATCGACCGCGCAGTCGCCATCCTGGCGCAGGTCCTCCTTGCCAGGTTGCGCGCATCGCCTGGCAATCTGGCCGCGCCGGTGACGGCCGGTGCACTGCAAGCCGCCTGAGTGAGCGCCGCTGCGCGGCGCTGCCGCCCCTGGCTGGCCGGCAGAGGCCGGACTGTTTAAACTTCGTGGATGCAGCTTGCCGCATCCCAACTGAGCCCGCACCTGCAACAGGGGCTGCGGGCGCTCTACACCCTGCATGGCGACGAGCCGCTGTTGATTCAGGAGGCGGCGGACGCGATCCGGGCTTCGGCGCGGGTCCAGGGCTATACCGAACGAACCGTGCACACCGTCGCTGGAGCGCACTTCGACTGGAGCGAGGTGCTGGCCGCCGGTGGCAGCCTGAGCCTGTTTTCCGACAAGCAGATCGTAGAAATCCGGATTCCGTCCGGCAAGCCTGGCAAGGAAGGAAGTCCCGCGCTGCAGCAGCTGGCAGCAAGCGCGCAGGGCAACGATTCCACGCTGACGCTGGTGCTGTTGCCGCGGCTGGACAAGATGACACGGGGCGGCGCCTGGTTTGCCGCGCTGGACAGCTTCGGCGTCACCCTCCAGGTCGAGCCGGTGGAACGCAATGCGCTGCCGCAATGGATCGCCCAGCGGCTGCAGCAACAGGGCCTGCGCGTCGCAGCGGGCGAAGAAGGGCAGCGCACGCTGCAGTTCTTCGCCGACCGGGTCGAAGGCAACCTGCTGGCCGCGCACCAGGAAATCCAGAAGCTGGCGCTGCTCTATCCGCCGGCCGGGCAGGCGTCGGGCGAAGCGGGCGTGCTGAGTTTCGACCAGGTTGAAAGCGCCGTGTTGAACGTCGCGCGCTACGATGTGTTCCGCCTGTCGGAAGCCGTGCTCGCCGGGCAGGCGGCGCGGGTCCAGCGGATGCTGGACGGGCTGCAGGCCGAAGGCGAAGCCGCGGTGCTGGTGCATTACACGCTGACCGAGGACATCCGCGCGCTGAAGCGGGTCAAGGACGCGATCGCGTCCGGCCGGCCGTTGCCGATGGCCTTGCGCGAGCAGCGCATCTGGGGCGTGAAGGAAAGGCTGTTCGAGCGCGTCCTGCCGCGCCTCACCGGCACCATGCTCGACAACCTGCTGCATTCGGCGCACCTGGCGGACGGCATCGTCAAGGGCCTGAAAGTTCCCGACTGGCCGACCGATGGCTGGCAGGCCCTGCACCGGCTGGCATTGACGCTGTGCCAGCAATGCGCGGTGCAGCCGAATGCGCCGCCACGTAAAATGACGGCATGACCGCCAGAGACGCAGCTCCCACGCTTGCAGAATACGTCCAGACCCTGGGACTGCAGGCCAGGATGGCTTCGGTGCAGATGGCGCGGGCCGATGCAGCCATCAAAAGCGCGGCATTGCGACGGCTGGCGCAGCTGCTTCGCGACAACGTGCAAGCGCTGCAAGGCGACAATGCGGTGGACCTGGAGCGGGCCGCGGCGGCGGGACTGGCGGCGCCGCTGCTGGACCGGCTCAAGCTGACGCCGAAAATCATCGCGACCGTGGCCCAGGGCTGCGACCAGCTCGCCGCGATGCCGGAGATCGTGGGCGAGATCAACGGCATGAAGCAGCAACCCAGCGGCATCCGCGTCGGCCAGATGCGGGTTCCGATCGGAGTCTTCGCAATGATCTTCGAAAGCCGTCCCAACGTGACGATCGAAGCGGCCAGCCTGTCGATCAAGAGCGGCAACGCCTGCATCCTGCGCGGCGGTTCCGAAGCCATCGCGTCGACCAAGGCGCTGGCCTTGCTGGTGCAGCAGGCCCTGGTGGAAAGCGGCCTGCCTGCCGACGCGGTGCAACTGGTGCAGACCACCGATCGCGAGGCCGTCGGCCAGTTGATCGCGATGCCGCAGTTCGTCGACGTGATCATTCCGCGCGGGGGCAAGGGCCTGATCGAACGGATCAGCCGCGAGGCCAAGGTGCCGGTGATCAAGCACCTGGACGGCAACTGCCATGTCTATGTGGACGATCCGTGCGACATCGACATGGCCGTGCAAGTAGCCGACAACGCCAAGACCCAGAAGTACAGCCCCTGCAATGCCAGCGAAAGCCTGCTGGTGGCGCGCGCCGTGGCCGCGCGGTTCCTACCGCGGATCGGCGCAATCTACGCCGCCAAGGGCGTCGAAATGCGCTGCGATGCGCAAGCCGCAGCGTTGATCAACAACACCGTTCGGCCTGAGCTTGTCGAAGGCGGGCGGGCGCCGATTGTCGTGCCGGCCACAGAGCAGGACTGGTCCGAGGAATACCTCGCGCCGATCATCAGCATCAAGCTGGTCGACGGCGTTGATGAGGCGATCGCCCACATCAACCGCTATTCCAGCCACCATACCGACGCGATCCTCACCACCGACCACCAGCATGCGCAGCGCTTCCTGCGCGAGGTGGATTCCGCCAGCGTGATGGTCAACGCCAGCACCCGCTTCGCCGACGGCTTCGAATACGGCCTGGGCGCGGAAATCGGAATCAGCACCGACAAGTTCCACGCCCGCGGCCCGGTCGGGCTGGAGGGCCTCACGTCGCTCAAGTGGGTGGTGCTGGGGCAGGGCGAAGTGCGGACCTGAGGCCGGGCCATCGGACCCGGCCGCGGCCAGGTTCACGCGGCATGGGATGTAGATCGCCGTACCCGCTCAGGCGCCTGGGCCGGGGGCGTCCCCCAGTTTATAGTCCGTGTGCACATTCATCCGCGCGTGCGAATCAATCGATCAATTTCTGGAGTGAGACATGAATTCCAAGTCCCGTCGCCATTTCATCCAATCCGTCGGCGCAGCATCCGTCGCGACCGCCGGCAGCGTGTTGCTGCCAGGCCTGGCGGTCGCCCAGCAGGCAGAGTTCACGCTCAAGTACGCCAACAACCTGCCCGTCACCCACCCCATGAATGCGCGAGCCAAGGAGGCTGCCGACGCGATCCGGCGCGACACCAAGGGCCGGGTCGACCTGCAGATCTTCCCGAACGGCCAGATGGGCAGCGACACCGACATGCTGTCGCAGGTGCGCTCGGGCGCGATCGACTTCTTCACGCTGTCGGGCCTGATCCTGGCGACGCTGGTGCCGGTCGCCTCGATCAACGGCGTCGGCTTCGCTTTCAAGGACTACAACCAGGTCTGGGCGGCGATGGACGGCGACGTCGGCAAATACGTGCGCGAGCAGATTTCCAAGTCGGGCCTGGTGGCGATGGAAAAGATCTGGGATAACGGGTTCCGCCATGTGACCACCTCGACCAAGCCCATCAACACGCCGGCCGACCTGCAGAATTTCAAGATCCGGGTGCCGGTGAGCCCGCTCTGGACTTCGATGTTCAAGGCGCTGGGCGCTGCGCCCGCGAGCATCAACTTCAACGAGGTCTACTCCGCGCTGCAGACCAAGGTGGTTGAAGGCCAGGAAAATCCGCTGGCGCTGATCGAGACCGCGCGCCTGTACGAAGTGCAGAAATTCTGCTCGCTGACCGGCCACATGTGGGACGGCTTCTGGTTCCTGGCCAACGCCAAGATGTGGAACCGGCTGCCCAAGGACATTCAGGAGATCATGGCCAGGCATATCAATGCTGCCGGCGTGGCCGAGCGCGAGGATGTCGCCAAGCTCAATGCGCGCCTGGAAGCAGATCTGAAGGCCAAGGGCCTGACCTTCAACCACCCCGACACCGCGCCTTTCCGCATCGCGCTGCAGAAATCCGGCTTCTACGCCGAATGGCACAAGAAGTATGGCGACGACGTCTGGGCGCTGCTGGAAAAATACACCGGCAAGCTGTCCTGACCCGTCGTTGCGGCGAGTCCCGTGAACTCCCTCAGCGATGTCAATCCGGCGGTTGATGCGGCCGCCGCCCCGCCGGCCAGCGCCATCAGGCGCTTCGGTTTGCGGCTGGAGACCGTCATCAAGTGGATCACCGAGGTTCCCGCCGCCGCCCTGGTGCTGGCGGAACTGGGGCTGCTGCTGACCAACGTGACGTTCCGCTACGCGCTGCATCGGCCCCTGGTGTGGGGCGACGAACTGGCGTCGCTGCTGTTCATCTGGCTGGCAATGCTCGGCGCGGTGATCGCGTTGCGGCGCGGTGAGCACATGCGGCTGACCGTCTTCCTGGCGCGGATGGCGCCCGATCGGCGCGCTTTCTTCCAGACCTTCGGCAATGTCGTCGTCGTCGCCTTCGTGCTGATGCTGATCGGCCCGGCCTGGGAGTACACCCAGGACGAGTGGATGATCACGACGCCGGCGCTGGAAATCAGGAACGCCTTTCGGGTCGGCTCGATCACCATCGGCGCGGCGCTGATGCTGGCAATGGCAGTGACCCGGCTGATGGAGCATGCACGCGGCCGCGACCTGGCGCTGGCGCTGGCGGTCGTCGCTGGCATCGCTGCCCTGCTGGTGGTGGGCAAGCCGGTTCAGCTGGCGATGGGCAACTTCAACCTGGTCCTGTTTTTTCTGGTCGGTGTCACGTCGCTGGTGGCACT
>JANXVP010000108.1 GCA_025351615.1 Ramlibacter sp.
GTTGCAAAAGGTGCAGAGTTGTCCACGGCGGCGGTCGGCGCTTGCGACGAACCGACCGACGCGGTGGGCAACTCGGGGCGCTCCGGGGATTTCATCTTACGCGGCCAGTTTCACGTGCGCCAAGTCGGCGAAGTACGCTTCATCCGGCGTGAGCCGATCCAGACTCGAATGAGCGCGATGTGTGTTGTACCAGCCGAGGTAGTCAGCGATGTCGGCGCGCGCGGCACTGACGCTGTCGTAGGCCTTCAGGTACACCCGCTCGTACTTCACGCTGCGCCACAGGCGTTCGACGAACACGTTGTCTCGCCAGGCGCCTCGCCCGTCCATCGAGAGCCTGCAACCGGCTGCCAGCACCACGCTGGTGAATTCTTCAGCGCTGAACTGACTTCCCTGATCGGTGTTGACGATCTCGGGCGTGCCGTACGTCGCCAGGGCCTGCTCGATCACCTGCCTGGCGTGACACGCCTCCAGCGTGATCGCCACCCGATGGGCCAGCACGCGGCGGCTGGCTACGTCCACCACCGCGGTGAGGTAGACGAAGCCACGCGCCATCGGGATGTAGGTCGTGTCCAGCGCCCAGACCTGGTTGGACCTTGTGATCGCCAGGTTGCGCAGCAGGTAGGGGTAGATCTTGTGGCCTGGCGCCCGCTTGCTGGTGCCCGGCTGCGGGGCCAGCGCCGCGATGCCCATGCGCTGCATCAGCGTGCCGATGTGGCGGCGGCCGACCTGGATGCCCTGGCGGTGCAATTGGTCGCGCAACATGCGAGCGCCCATGAACGGATGCTCAAGGTGCAACTCGTCGAGCTTGCGCATCAGCGCCAGGTCCGCCTCGCTCACCGGCCGCGGCAGGTAGTACACCAGACCGCGGCTGATGCCGAGCAACTGCGCCTGGCGCGTGACGGACACTCGATCGTGACGGTCGATCATCGCTTTGCGCTCAGCAATCCCGCCTTGGTGAGCGCGCGTTCTAAAAAATCATTCTCCAGCGTCAGCTGCCCGATCTTGGCGTGCAGCGGATCGAGGTCCACAGGTTCAATCTGCTGCTGGCCACCGCCTAATGCGCCAGCCGCATGCTCGACCAACTGCCGCTTCCAGTCGGTGATCTGGTTGGGGTGCAAGCCAAACTGCTTGGCCAGATCGGCCAGAGTTCGGTCTTCGCGCAAGGCCGCCAAGGCGACCTGCGCCTTGAACACCGGCGTGTGGGTGCGGCGGGTGCGCCGCGCTGACTTCTTGACCATCGGAAATCTCCTCGCCAAGCCATCTTCGGCCCGGCATCATGCCCGGAGTTTTCACTGATGACGCTGTTCAGATTTGCGGATCCACTTCTGTCTGGGCATCCAGCTCACGCACATTCCCTACAAGACCCCACCCGCGCCCGATGTGATGAGCGGCGTCGTGAGCCTCTATCTCGAAGCCGCGACGACGGCAATCCCGTCGATCCAGGGCAACCGGATCAAGGCGCTGGCGGTGTCCGGCGCGGATCGAATTCCGAGGCTGCCCAACGTGGCGACGGTGACCGAATTCAATGCCGAGCTCGATCCCAACGGCGTGATCGGCAATTCGTGGCATGGGGTGTTCGCGCCGAGCGGAACATCGGAGGACATCGCCAACAAGCTGAACGTCGAGCTGATCAAGATCGTCAAGACCGAAGAGATCCGGGAGCACCTGCGTTCGCTCGGGTTGATTACGACCGGCACGACAGGCACTGTGCTGGCTTCGGGCATGGCCTCCGATTACGCTTATTGGGGCGCGCTCATCAAGAAACTCGGCATCAAGGCCGAGTGATCCGCATCAAACCGAACCGACAGGCGACCAGCATCGAATGGAATGGAATGGGCGAACGGCATCATGAATTTTGTGTTCCAGTTCGCGGCCGCTACGCAGTCCAACCCGCGCCGGCGGATGGTGAGGCGCCCACATAAGACATTCCCCAGGTTGACGACAAGCCACTGCTATCCATACCCGGCCACGCAAGCTGTTTGGCCAGGTGGCCAGCCAGATAGAAAAGAAGATGCCGCCGTCTCAGCTGCGCTACATCGCGGTTCCTGGACAGCTCGCGCTTGATGCCGGTTCTAGGGAAGCCTCCCTTGGTGCGGCGATTCTAGCGGGGCACCGGGCAGACCGGCCCCAGGCAACAGGCTAAGGACTGCCCAGCGACTGCACGTAAGCGGCCACGTTCCTGATGTCGTCCGAGCTGAGTTCGTGCGCAAAGACTTTCATGATTGTGCCGTCGGGCCGTTGATCAGTCCGCTGGAACACGATCAACTGCTTGATCACGTAATCGGCATGCTGGCCCGCCAGCCGCGGAAAGGTTTCATTGCCCTGCGCGGATTCGCCGTGGCAAGTGGCGCAGGCAGGCACGTTCTTGCTCGGCAAGCCGCCGTGGAACAGCGTCTTGCCGGCTGCCGCACGCGTCGCATCAGCCTCTAGCGGTCCACGCGCGGGACGTTGGCCGCTGAAGTACGCCGCCAGGCCTTGAATCTGCTCGTCCGTGAGGCTGCGGCTGATCCCCCACATGTATTCGAATCCTGCCGGGTCCTGCCGGTTGTGGTTCCTGAATTCCTTCAGCTGCGCCACCAGGTAGGTCACCGGCTGGCCCGCCAGCTTCGGAAAGTTCGGCGATACGCTGTTGCCGTCCATGCCGTGGCAATTCGAGCAGACCTGCTGAGCGATCACCATGGCGGGGACCTTCGGGTTATTCAGGTCGCGTGAGCGATTGACATCGGCGCACCCGGCCAGCAGCCCGGCGCCGAGAACAGCCACAACAAGGAATGCGTGCTTCATAAAGGTCTCCCGGATCGGTCGAAAGTCAGGCATCTCAGTAGGCCGCCCAGAGGTACATGAACAGCGAGTTGTTGTCGCGGGCATTGCGCCCGAACCCATCGTAGTTCTGCGACGCGCCGTTGTATCGGCTGTAGGCGGTGTACTGCGCCCCGATGCGCAAATACTGGATCGGTGTCCAGAACGCCTCAAGCGTCAAGCCGCGCGTGGCGGGGTTGCCCGCCAAGTTCCCGCCGACCCGCGACGATGGCGCTGCCGCCGCAGGATCGGAAGTGATGCTCAGGGAATCAGGACTGAAGCCCGAAGACTGGCTGGCCGTGTTGGTGCTGCCGGTCAGGTTGAAGAACGAGAGACTGCCGCCGTAGCGGGCCTGATACACGTAAGTGAGCTTGGTGCGGAACAGGTTGGTCGTGTCCCGCGCGTTGGTGCTGGCCATCGGATTGCCGCTGGCGTCGACGAACGCGGGCGACTGGTTGGCCAGGAAGCCCGGGAAGGAATGGCGGCTGTGCTGGTAGACCAATTGCGCGGTGACCGCGTGCGGGTCCAGCAGGTACTGGTACTGCGAGTCGAGGATCAGGTCGCGCGTGCGATGGATGGTAGACGTATCCGACGTGTCCAGCGGGTTGTCGAAAATCCGCGCACTCATGCCCGCGGTTCCGACCATCAGGCTGTGCGGTCCCCACTCGTGGTTCCAGGCCAGGCGCCAATAGGGATTGAGGCCCTTGAGCTTGGTGACGCTGTCGTCGGCCAGGCCGGCGTGCATGAACGAGAAGGGCCCGCGGGACGTGCCGTAGGCGCCGAGCTCGGCGTAGATCGTCCGGTTCCAGAACGTGTAGGCGCTGACACCTCCCAGGTGGCCCCCAGAGGCGTACTTGGGGTACGGAGTCGTTCCGTCGATGAACCGGCTGCTGGTCGGGCTGGGGACCGGCACGTATTGCATCCATGCCGCGGCGGTGTTCCAGGGGTCGGCCACGGACGGGTTGTTGTTGACCGACAGGCCAACAATCAGGTCGCGGCCCGGGCTGATGAACCGGTCGGCGTAGCGCAGGTCGATGTTGTCGACGGCGGTATGGCCGTGAAACGACCCGTCCGAATATTGCACGGCATAGGGATCGTAGGTGATCTGCGCGAAGCCGCCCAGGTTGTCGCTGATCTTGCCGCCCAGGAACACGCTGGCCGTGGCCAGCAAGGTCTTCCCGTTCTTCTGGAAATCGGCACCCGGGTCGTCGCTTTTGGAGGTGTCGGCCACGCGCGAATTCGAGAGCACGGCCATCGCCGAAATCGGCAAGGTCCGCTGTCCCAGCGTGTACCCGGTCAGCTTGAACAGCCGCCCGTACGGCGTCAGCTCGGGAAACTGGCCGCCGGCGTGGCAAGCCAGGCAGTTCTGGCCGGTCTGGCGGTTGAACAGCGGTAGCGCAAATGACGGCTGCGACAACACGGTGACCAGGGCGGCAATGCCCAGGTAGATTGCCCATCTGAAACGCGAAATCCCGCGATTCGATTTGGTGGCCGACATGCGCATGATGCTATCCCCTTTTTCGCTGCGATGGTCGAGTATCGGCGGGCGCAGAGCGAGGGCACTTGATAAAGATCAAGCCGTTGACGCGTTCCACCTGCAGTACCACATGACCCGCATCACGCAATGGAGGGCTTTAGCTCCCTGCCCTCCTGAAACGAGCGCAATGAGCATCCTCCCGAACTCAATGCCGAGCGGCTGGTGCGGCTATCGCCGCTGCTGGAGGATTGGGCCGAGTAGCGAGTGCTGCACATCGGCGTTCGCCAAGCCAAGCGCAACCCACCCGACCTACTGCCCTTCCGGATCGAGATTTATGGAAAACCGGGATGATCGGGGCCATGAAGAAGCAGCTCCCCAGACCAGCCATCACGACATACGACGATGCGCCAAGCAACGCGGCTCTATCGGATGTCGTTGAACGCAACATCCGGACCGTCCTGCGGTTGCGCGTCCAGTCGGCTCAGAGTCGGACCATCCAGGACCGATTGGCCGACGCTATTACCGGACTTTCCGGGCGCCTGTCGTTTGTGTATCTGCACATGCTCTGGTTCGGCGCGTGGATCCTTGTCAATACGGGGTGGCTCGGAATGAAGGCTTTCGATCCATTCCCCTATGGCCTGCTGACGATGATCGTTTCGCTCGAGGCGATCTTCCTTTCGACCTTTGTCCTGATCAGCCAGAACCGGTTGAGCGAAGAGGCAGACCGTCGCGCGGACCTGGATCTGCACATTGGGCTCCTGACCGAAGCTGAACTGACGAAAGTCCTGAAAATGCTGCACGCGATCAATGACAAACTGGGCATTGAAAACAACGACGCCAATGAGCTCGCGGACCTGGAGATGCCGACCAGCCCCGAGGACGTCCTGGCGGAAGTTGAGCGTCTCAAGGGCAGGCTGGCTCGATAAGATTTCGTGGGAAGCCCGGCCAGGGGGCGCGCTCTCGCTCATATCCGGTTCGCCGCACTGCGGTCGTACGCGCCGCAGACGGCGATCCTGCCCGCGGCTCAGATGAGGCGGTCAGCCCGCTTCCTGCGAATGAATGGAACGTCGCGAGCCGGCGGCTCCAAAGAGAAATGGAGCCGCAAGCCGGCAACCCACGCGCGACCGGCGCTACCCGAAGGGTGCGAGATGATCTGCAAATCGGGCTGAAGGGAGAAGCCTCCCTTCAACTGGATGGGCGCTGCGAACTCGATGTTTGTCTCGCGTGGCCGGCCATCCGAAAAGCCGGCGCTGGCGACCGCCACACCGACGGCGTAACGATCGAACAGACTCGCAAATCCGCTGCCGACGTAGGAGTTGATTTCATTGAACCGCGCGCTCGAACGGCCGATCGTGACCCAGCCAGCAGCCGTCTTGGACGGCTGCCATTGGGCGATGGCGTAAGCCCCTGCGTTGCCCCGAGCGCCCCCGCTTCCGTCGAGCTTTGCGAAGTTCGACGTGTAAGCCCAAATGCCAGCACTGAGCGTTTCCGAGGAAATCTCGGCATCGAGCAGAGCTCCCTTGTTGAACAGGTGAAGCGATGTGCGGCTGGGGATGGCCGGATCGTTGGGTACCCCGTCGAAGGCGCCCAGTCGCAGCTTGGCACTTCCAAGAATATGCTCGGTAGCGACACCCAGCGACGAATTGGGGAAGATCGAAGGCCCGTTCAGGCCGCTGTGTGAGAACTCCGGCCCAACGCCGTGAGAGCTGTTCAGGAAGATGGCGGCTGCCCTTCCCTGCTGATAGAAGATCGCGTTCAGGTCGAGCACGCCCCCCCGCACATTGCCGTTCGAGCCCAACGGCATTTCATAAAAGAGGTTGTAAATCTTGGCAGCACGCGGCGCCTCGATGTTGCTCACGCCTTGAGCGTCGCCAACGACGCCGCTGATGCTCTGTCCACCGGTCACACCCGCGTCCAAGGCGACGACCCGTCCATTGCCGAAATGGGCGGTCAGGCGGACCTCAACCTTCCCGAGGGATTGGAGCCTGGTCTGCTCGCCATGGCCGGACAGCAAGTCTGTCGAGGCGAGCAGCGCAGGCGCGATGTTCACCTGCGCAGCCACAAGTCCCGGCATTGCAAATGACAGGGCACAAAAGGCGTGCAATTGACGACCAATCCTCATAAATTCTTCTCCTCCGAGAATCGGCGGGGCGCGGGCGGGCTGCGGAGAAAATCGGCAACCAGCTGAGAAGCTGGCTTGCCGGTTACTTCCTGTTCAACGCTTATCGATTTGCCTTATTCGCACGATGCCGGCCCACGGCGGCCCCGACCGCAGCACCGACCACGGCATGGTGACCAGCGACGTGACCTACTGCCGCGCCAACGGCGGCACCTTTCAAAGCTCCCTTGGCGCTCACGGGCGCTGAGATTGCGACCAGTGCGGCGAAGACAGATGCGAGCGCGACTTGATATTTCATTTCTTTCTCCTGGGTGGTTGATGGACAAAGTGAATGTGCCTAATCGCTTCAGTCTCTACTGTAATCTTGAGAAGTGGCTGCGCAAATCCGAACAGCGCGATAAGGGGAAACTCTGGGCATGATGCCGGTTCTTCGGGACTGGCGACAGAAGTTTTCGATGGTCAAGAAATCAGCACGGCGCACCCGCCGCACGCACTCACCGGCGTTCAAGGCGCAGGTCGCCTTGGCGGCCTTGCATGAGGACAAAACGTTGGCGGAGGTGGCCAAGCAGTTCGGTCTGCATCCGAACCAGATCACCGACTGGAAACGCCAGCTGGTCGACCATGCGGCTGGCGCATTCGGGGGTGGGCAGGAGTACGCTGAGCCGGTGGACCTGGCCCCGTTGCACGCCAAGATCGGCCAGCTGGAACTGGAGAATGATTTTTTGGCAGGCGCGCTCACCAAAGCGGGGCACCGAGGTCGGTTGCCGGCATGTCACGACGCTGATGGCGCGCATGGGGTTCCCGGCCCTGGCGCCACAGCAGGGCACCAGCAAACGGGCGCCAGGCCACAAGATCCATCCCTACCTGCTGCGCACGCTGGCCAGCGTGAAGTACGAGCGGGTGTACCTGAAGGCCTATGACAGCGTCAGTACCGCGCGCGCCGACATCGCCGATTACCTGGGCTGGTACAACGCGCAGCGCGCTCATTCGAGCCTGGATCGCTGCACGCCCGACGAAGCGTACTTCGCCGGCCTGCCGCAGATGAAGATGGCCGCGTAGGAGGCAGATCGCCGGTGCGCCCCGAGTTCCCCACCGCGGCGTGCGTTCGTCCCAAGCGACGCCCGCCGCCGTGAACAACTCCGCACCGTTTGTGAACCGCCTGCAGTCCACTTAAATTCGGGGGAAAGCTGTTCAAACAAGCGCAGCCACTTCTGTATCCCCCCAGTTCCGCAACTAGTGCACAGCATCGCGCGGAAACGAGATGTTCACGGCCTGATGTTTCCCTTACAGTTTAATGACACCCGCAGGAGTTGCAGTATCGTCGGGTGCCTTTGTTCGAGGTTTTTCACAGGAGAATCTATGCGTGTCCTGACTTTGGAAGATATGGCTCTGGTCGGTGGCGGCTGCCATCCCAACAACGGCTGGGGGAATGGCGATCAGAACGCACCGGGCAATTCGCTCACCCACAACCGGGCCGAAAATGACATTACCCCGGGCGCGACGGGTCCCGACGGCACTCCGGCCGACCCGACTCCTGGACTCAATGGTTGCGGCGGCGGCCTGTTCTTGTAACCCAGGAATCAATGCGGACTCCAAAAGGCCCCTTCCAGGGCCTTTTTTATTGCGGCGCCGCGGCAGCGCGGCCATGGACGCCTAGACGACGTGTTCCGGCGCCAGAACGCAAGGGGTAGGCGCGTCGCCCAGTTCAACCTGCAACGTCACATGGTGGATGGAAAACCGCTTCTCCATGTCGTGCGCAAGGCCCTGGAGATAAACGTCGCCCGGATGGCCGCCAGGGCACACGAGATGGGCCGTCATGGCGTTTTCCGTCGTGCTCATGCCCCAGATATGCAGGTCATGCACCTCCAGCACGCAGGGGAGCTGGTCCAGGAAATCCCGCACCTTTGACTTGTCGAGGCCTCGCGGTACCGCTTGCAGCGCAAGGCGGAACGAGTC
>JANXVP010000192.1 GCA_025351615.1 Ramlibacter sp.
GCCGCGGCCTGCGCCAGCGCACAGGACGTCAACCTGCCCCTTGTGGTGGAACTCACTGGCCCGGGGGCGGTATCGGGCACGAACTGGCGCGACGGCGCCCTGATGGCGATCGACGAGGTCAATGCCAAGGGCGGCATCATGGGCTACAAGATCGTCACCAGCGTGTCGGACACGCAGAGCAACCCCGGCGTCTCGCGCGCGCAGGTCCAGAAGGCGATCGACGGAGAGCCGTACGCCATCCTCGGGCCGATCTTCTCGGGTTCCGTGAAGGTCAACATGATTCTCGCGCAGCAGGCGGAGATACCGCAGTTCTCCGGTGGTGAAGCGGCGGAACTCACCCAGCAGGGCAACCCATATTTCTTTCGTACCTCGTTCGGCCAGCATGCGGTCATGCCACGCATCGCGAACTACTTCGTGGACACGCTGAAGGTCAAGACCGTGGCGATGGTCTGGGTCAACAACGACTTCGGCAAGGGTGGTCGCGATGGCTTCCTGAAGGCGGCCGCGGCGCGTGGCCTGAAGGTGGTTGCCGACATCTCCACGGAACAGGGCCAGGTCGACTTCGCCGCGGACGTCGTGAAGGTCAAGAACTCGAAGGCTGACGCGCTGTTGGTCTACCTCAACGAGGAGGAGAGCGCGCGCGTGCTGCGCGAAGCCCGCAAGCAGGCAGTGTCGATACCGATCATCGGTGAAACGAATCTGCTGTCGCAGAAGGTCATCGAGCTGGCGGGGGATGCTGCCAACGGCGTCAAGGGCTACGTGAGCCTCTCCACTGAAATACCCGTGCCCGCCGTGCAGGATTTCCGTGCGAAGTTCCAGAAGCGCTTCAACTACCTGCCGGACCACAACGCCCTCAAGGGTTACATGGCGGTGTACACGGTGAAGTACGCCACGCAGAAGCAGGGCAAGCTCGATCGAAAGCTGCTCGCCAAAACGATGCACGGCCTGACCATCAGCCCGAACGACGAGCCGGGCATCCTGCTGGAGACAACGTGGGACGACAAGGGCGATATCGACCGCGTGAGCTTCCTGGGCGAAGTCCGCAACGGCAAGCAGGTGATCGTGCAGACCTTGCCAAAGCTGGGCGCAGGCAAGTAAGCGCAACACACGCCGCGCAGCGAAGCATTTCATGCAGCAGTTCATCCAGCTCGTGGTGGCGGGTCTCGCCACGGGCGCTATCTACGCCCTCGTTGCAGTCGGCTTCATGCTGATCTGGCAGACGTCCCAGACCATCAACTTCGCGCAAGGCGAGTTCGTGATGGTGCCGGCCTTCTTCGCCCTGGCCGCCATGAAGTTCGGCGGCTTGTCGTTCGGTGCTTCGCTGCTGCTCGCCCTGGTGGTGTCGGTCGTGCTTCTGGGATTCGTCTTCAAGTTCGTGATCGTCAACCCGATGCTTAAGCACGGCGTACTGCCGCTCGTGGTGTCGACGCTTGCGCTGTCGATTTTCCTCAAGGAGGCGGTCAAGGAGTCGTATTCCGCCGAGGCGCAGCCGTTCCCGGTGCTCTGGTCGGCAGGTGACCTGGACGTGCTCGGCATGGCAGTCTCCTCGCAAAGCCTCGTGATCCTCGCCGTCGCGATCATCGTGGTGACCGGCTTGCAGTTTTTCCTGAACCGGACGCGAATGGGCCGTTGCATGCAGGCGACGGCCCAGAACCCGGCGGTCGCCCGCATTCTCGGGATCCCGATCGAGCGGATGGTGCTCCTCACGTTCGTCATCAACGCGGGGCTGGTCGCCATCGCATCGTTCCTGATCAGCCCGATCTACCTGGCAAAATTCACCAACGGCGAAACGTTGGGCCAGGTGGCATTCATCGCGGCGATCGTCGGCGGCTTCAACCAGGTGCGCGGCGCGATCGCCGGGGGGCTGATTCTGGGCGTCGTCGACAACCTGTCGGCGGTCTACCTCTCCGCGCAGTACCGCACCGCGATCCCGCTGTTCATGCTGATCGGAGTCATCCTGTTCCGCCCCGAAGGATTGCTCGGGCGCCGGACGGAGCGCACGGTATGAACCTGCCTCTGCGTATGACGCTCGGCGTGGCAGCGGTTGCTGCACTGGTGCTCGCGCCGCTGGCGATGAAGCCATACGGCATCTACATCATGAGCCTCTGGGCGGTGATGACAATCGCCGCGATCGGCCTCAACCTGACGCTGGGATACGCGGGCCAGATCTCGTTGGCCCAAGCCGCGTTCGTTGGCATCGGCACGTACACCGCATCGCTCCTCATGACGCACGGCGGCTGGTTCTGGCCCGGCCTGCTTC
>JANXVP010000199.1 GCA_025351615.1 Ramlibacter sp.
ACCGCCTGGGCGCCCGTCGACCTGGCCGCCTCGATGATCCGCTCCCAGCGCAGGTAGCTGTCCCTGGGCGCGCTGCCGCCGATGTGCACCGCCTCGTCGCAGGCGTGGACATGCTTGGCGCCGGCGTCCGCATCGGAGTACACCGCCACAGTCCGCACCGCCATGCGGCGGGCGGTGGCCGCCACGCGGCAGGCGATCTCACCGCGATTGGCGATCAGGATCTTGTTGAACATCGAGTTTCCTTCGGGACAGGCCCCCGCCTGATAAAAAGCCGCTCAGGCCGCGCATGACGGCGCGCAGGAACCGCACCAGCACCACCATCAGCAGCACCGCGGTCACCAGCGTCACGGCCAGCGCCACCGCGAACAGCAGCGGATGGGTGGCGGAAAGCCAGAGCATGAAGACGACAAAGCCGTCTTCCATCAGCGACACCGCAATATTCGAAAACGGCTCCGGCGAGGTGTTGACCGCGGCTCGGGTGGTCATCTTGGCGGCGTGGCTGGTCGCCGCCAGGCTACCCCCGAGCAGCGCCGCGATCCAGCCCATCGCCGTGCTGTCGGCGCCGAGCGTGCCAGCCGCCAGCGCCGCGCCGGCCGGAATGCGGATGACCGTGTGAATCGCGTCCCAGGCGGTGTCGAGCAGCGGAATCTTGTCCGCGAAAAACTCGACCAGCAGCATGAAGCCGCTGGCCGCCATCACCCCCGGATGCTGCAGGATCTGCAGCCCGTGAGGCAGCGCGATCCAGCCCATGAAACCCGCAGCACCGACCAGGAACACCGACGCGTAGAGCCGGATGCCGCTGGCCCAGCCGAGTGCGGCAGCCAGGGCCAGCAGTTGCGGCGCGTCGAGAAGATGGCTGAAAGCGTTCATGGAACCTTGGTCTCATCGTTGGGAGGCGAAAAGTCGGTGCGTGGCGAAATCGGCGCCGACGCGCGCCCACCGTATTTCGCAAATGCGGGCTGCACCTCATGCGGCATTCCGATCGCTTTCAGAAAGTGGCTGAGCTCCGGCTGCCAGATTGCCGTGCCGGCGCGCGACCCGAACAGGCTGTGGGAATCCGCGCCGAATCTGCCGTAGGCGACCAGCTGCGCCTGGCCACCGGCCGCGTTGTACTGGTCGAACATGGCGTGAAAGGTGGGCGGGTCAAAGTAGCTGTCGTTGTCGCCGTAAAACCAGATCGACGGCACTCGGGTGTCGCGCGCGTAGCTCGCTGCGCCACCTGCAAGGGCCTGCTTCCAGTTTGGACACTGCTCCTGGCGCAGGCCGCCAGCGAAGTTGACCAGTCCCCTGACACCGGGGTAATTCTGCTGGCCGAATGCCAATGTGGTCCAGCCACCGTGCGATTGCCCGACCACCAGCATCCGGCCCTTGTCGGCCCAAGGCTGCGCGGCCACGTCATCGAGCACCGCCTTCACGTCTTCCGCCTGCACGCGCCCGTTGCTCTCCACATTGCAGCCGCCGCTGATGTAACTGCCGCCGGATTTTGAAAAGCCCTGGCGCATCGGCGCCACCACGGCATAACCGCGCTGCAGGAAATAGCGTGCCGCTTGCGCCGGCCGGTAGCGCGCCTGGAAGCGCGGATCGCCGTTCGCCTTGCCATGGTTGATCACGGCAACCGGAAACGGGCCGGCCCCGTCTGGCATGTAAACGGTGGTTTCAAGCGCGATGCCGAAGGCCCCGGGCTTGTGGATGGTCCGTACGGTTTCGCTCAGGGCGATGTCGGTTTCTGGCGCCTGCGCGACTGCGCAAGCAGCCGCTAAAAGCAACAAGGCGAATGCAGTGGCTTTTTGGTCCATAGCCCATCGCGCGCTCAATAGCGCTTCGCCACTTCTTCCAGCATCACCTCGGTCGCGCCGCCGCCGATCGCCAGCACCCGCGCATCCCGCCAGAGCCGCTCGATCGCCGACTCGCGCATGTAGCCCATGCCGCCATGGAACTGCTGGCAGGTCTGCACCACTTCGTTGACCAGCTCACCGGTCAGTGCTTTCAGCATCGACACGTCCTGCACGATGTCGTGGCCCTGGGTCACACGCCAGGCGCAGTGGTACATGAACTGGCGCGCGGCCCGCGTCTTCGCGTCGGCCATCGACAACCGCTGGCGGATCGTCTGGTTGCTCCACAGCGGCGCACCGAATGCCTTTCGCTGGCGCACGTAGTCGAGCGTCATCTTCAGCGCCTGCTGGCAGTGGCCCACCGCCATCGCCGCCAGCGCGATGCGCTCGGTCTGGAAGTTCTTCATCACCGAGTAGAAGCCCTTGCCCTCCTCGCCCAGCAGGTTGCCGGCGGGAATGCGGACGTTGTCCAGGACCAGCTCCGCGGTGTCGGACGACAGCCAGCCGGTCTTCTTCAGGGAACGCCCGACCGAGAAACCGGGAGTGCCCTTTTCGACGATGAACATCGACATGTCGCGCTTGCCGGCGCCGGTCTTGGCGGCGATGAAATACAGGTTGGCATGCACGCCGTTGGTGATGAACATCTTGGTGCCGTTCAGCACCCACGCACCCGCCCCGGACCCCGATCCGGGGTCGCTCTCCCGCCTCGCGGTCGTGCGGATGCCGGCGACGTCCGAACCGGCGCCAGGCTCGGTGATACCGACGGCCGTGATCAGCTCGCCCGAGATCACGCGCTTGAGGTACTTTTCCTTCTGCGCGGCGCTGCCCGCATGGTGCAGGTGCGGGCTCGCCATGTCGGTGTGGACCAGCACGGTGATGATGAAGCCGGCGAAGGTGGACTGCGAGAGGGCCTCGGCAAAGACCAGGTTGGTCATCGCATCGGCTTGGGCGCCACCGTACTTCTCCTCGTACATCAGGCCGAACAGTCCGGCCTCGCCCATCCGGCGCAGCACGTCGCGCGGCACACTGCCGGCTTCTTCCCAGGCCATCGCATGGGGCTCGACCTCACGGGCGATGAACTTCGCCACCTGGTCGCGCAGCAGCTCGTGGTCTGGGTTGTCGTAGATGGAAGTGTTGGACATGGCTGCCTTGCTGCTCACATGCGGAAGACGCCGAACTTCGGCTCGGGGATCGGAGCGTTCAGCGACGCCGACAAGCCCAGCGCCAGGATGCGGCGGGTGTCGGCGGGATCGATCACGCCGTCGTCCCAGATCCGGGCGCTGGAGTAGTAGGGATGGGACTGGTGCGCGAACTGGTCCAGCAGCGGCTGCCTGAACGCGGCTTCTTCCTCAACGCTCCAGCTGCCCCCTTTCGCCTCGATCGAGTCGCGCCGGACTGTCGCCAGCACCGACGAAGCCTGCTCGCCGCCCATCACGCAGATGCGGGCGTTGGGCCACATCCAGAGGAAGCGCGGCGAATAGGCACGGCCGCACATGCCGTAATTGCCGGCGCCGTAGCTGCCGCCGACGATGACGGTGAACTTGGGAACACTCGCCGTCGCCACCGCCGTCACCAGCTTGGCGCCGTGGCGCGCGATGCCTTCGCTCTCATACTTGCGCCCGACCATGAAGCCGGTGATGTTCTGCAGGAAGATCAGCGGCACCCGGCGCTGGCAGCACAGCTCGATGAAGTGCGCGCCCTTCTGCGCCGACTCGGAAAACAGGATGCCGTTGTTGGCGAGGATGCCGACCGGCATGCCTTCGATGTGGGCGAAGCCGCAGACCAGCGTCGCGCCGAACCTCTGCTTGAACTCGTGGAACTCCGACCCGTCGACGATGCGAGCGATGATTTCGTGCACGTCGTAGGGCTTTCGCACGTCCTTGGGAACGATGCCATGCAGTTCCTGCGCGTCGAACTTCGGCGGCTGCGGCTCGCGCAGCTGCTGCGTCACGAGCTTTGGCCGGTTCAGGCTGGCAATGGCTTTGCGCGCCAGCGCCAGCGCGTGGGCGTCGTTCTGCGCGAGGTGATCGGCAACGCCGGACAGCCGCGTGTGGACGTCGCCGCCGCCCAGGTCCTCGGCGCTCACCACTTCCCCGGTCGCGGCCTTCACCAGCGGCGGACCGCCCAGGAAAATCGTACCCTGGTTTTTGACGATGATGGTTTCGTCGCTCATCGCCGGCACGTAGGCGCCGCCCGCGGTGCAGGAACCCATCACGACGGCGATCTGCGCAATGCCCTGCGCGCTCATGTTCGCCTGGTTGTAGAAGATGCGGCCGAAGTGCTCGCGGTCCGGAAACACCTCGTCCTGGTTGGGCAAGTTGGCGCCGCCTGAGTCCACCAGGTAAATGCAGGGCAGGCGGTTCTGCGCCGCCACTTCCTGCGCGCGCAGGTGCTTCTTCACGGTCATCGGGTAATAGGTGCCACCCTTGACCGTGGCGTCGTTGCAGACGATCACGCAATCGACGCCGCTGACCCGGCCGATGCCGGCGATCAGGCCGGCGCCAGGCGCGTCGCCGACACCGTCCTTGTTGACGTACATGGCATGCGCGGCCAGCGGCGCCAGTTCCAGGAAGGGCGTGCCGGGGTCAAGCAGCATCTGCACCCGGTCCCGCGGCAACAGCTTGCCGCGCTTGATGTGCCGGGTCCGCGACGCTTCGCCACCGCCCGCCGCGGCCAGCGCCAGCTGGACCTGCAAGTCGGCCACCAGCGCGCCCATGGCGGCGGCGTTGGCCTGAAAATCCGCGGACCGGGAATTGAGTTGGGTCTCCAGTTTGCTCATGTGCTGTTGCCTCGGGCTGCCGGGGTTGACAGGCACCCAGCATACCAACCGGCCGACCTCAGGCCAACGCTAACATGAGGCCATGTCAGCTAACAGCCCCGGCGAAGGTTTCACCACGGTGATGAGTTACGACGTGATCGTCGTCGGCGCCGGCCTTTCGGGCATCGCAGCGGGTCATTACCTGCAGACGCTATGCCCCAGTCTGAGTTACGTCATTCTGGAGAGCCGGCAGGCCATCGGCGGGACATGGGACCTGTTTCGCTATCCCGGCGTGCGCTCGGATTCCGACATGTTCACCCTGGGCTACAGCTTCCGGCCGTGGGAGAGCGACGCTTCCTTTGCGCCGGGACCGGCGATTCGCGAGTACGTTGCGGAAACCGCGCGCGAGGAAGGCATCGACAAGCACATCCGGTTCGGGCATCGCGTGACGGGGGCGCAATGGGATTCGGTGCAGGCCCGATGGAGCGTGAGCGCCAGCACCGAAGAAAGCGGAGCCTTGCGTATGACATGCCGCTTTCTCTTCTTCTGCAGCGGCTACTATGACTATGCGCTGGCGCACGCTCCGGAGTGGCCTGGCCGGGAGACGTTTGCCGGGCGCATCGTGCATCCGCAGCACTGGCCAGCCGACCTTCAACACGCCGGCCGCAAGGTGGTGATCGTCGGCAGCGGCGCCACCGCCATCACGCTGGTTCCCGAGCTGGCCGCGACCGCCGCACATGTCACCATGCTGCAGCGCTCGCCCAGCTATATCGTCGCGCTGCCGGGGCGAGACCGCGTCGCCGCAGCGCTGCGCCGGCGGCTCCCCCGGGCACTGGCGTACCGGCTGATCCGGTGGAAAAACATCCTGCTCACGATGACGTTCTACCAATACGCGCGCCGCTGGCCGGATCGCGCCCGCGCGCTGCTGCTGAACGCCGCCACCCATCTGCTGGGGCCGGCCTTCGACATCGCCCGCCACCTGTCGCCCAGCTACAACCCGTGGGACCAGCGGCTCTGCATCGCACCTGACGCCGACATCTTCAACGCGCTGCGTACGGGCAAGGCCTCGATCGTCACCGACACCATCGAGCGGTTCACGCCCGGTGGCCTGCGTCTGGCCTCGGGCGCGGAACTGCCTGCCGACATCGTCGTCACCGCCACTGGCCTGACGCTCAGGCTGCTCGGGGGCGCGCAGATCAGCGTCGACGGCGTGCCGGTTGATTTGTCGAAGGCGATGGTGTACCGGGGAACGTTGTACAGCGGCGTTCCCAACATGGCGGTGGCCTCGGGCTACACCAACGCGTCGTGGACATTGAAGTGCGAACTCATTTCGGGCTACGTCTGCCGGCTGCTCAATCACATGCAGGCACGCGGCCTCGACTCCGTTGTTCCGGTGGCGGACGCCGACGCGACGGCCTCCACACAGCCCTTCCTGAACCTGGGTTCAGGCTACGTCCAGCGGTCCGCTGCCCTGTTGCCGCGCCAGGGCGTGCGCAGGCCCTGGCGGATGTACCAGAACTACCTGCTCGACCTGCTGTCGCTAAAGTTTTCAGGCCTGGGAGACGGAGTGTTGCGGTTTGGCAGGCTCCCGCCCAAGCTGTAGTCTGGCCTCGCTCTTTTTTTCCATGTCGCTCTACCGCCTGATCGGCCAATTCCTGCGTCGCCATTCGGGCGCCTACGCGTCGTCGGGTGCGATGCTGGCCGGCATCGCGGTGATGATCGTGCTGATCCCGCGTCAGATCGGCCAGGTGGTGGATGGGCTGGCGGCCAACCGGCTCCATGGCGCCGATTTGCTGCGCGAGCTGGCCTGGCTGCTGGTGGCCGGTGTGCTGGTCTACTTCCTGCGCGCCGGCTGGCGGCTGCGGCTGTTCGCTGCCTCGTTCAAGCTCGGCGTCGAGTTGCGGCAGCGGCTGTAT
>JANXVP010000208.1 GCA_025351615.1 Ramlibacter sp.
TTGCGGAACACGCGTTCCGCGTGCGGCATCATGGCTGTGAAGCGGCCGTCGGCCGTGGTGACGGCGGTAAGCCCGCCCAGGCTGCCGTTCGGGTTCAGGGGATAGGCCTCGGTCGGCTGGCCGTGGTGGTCGGTGAAGCGCATCGCGGCGATCGCCTGGTCGCGGTCGCCCCGCTGGCCGAAGTTGGCGTAGCCCTCCCCGTGCGCCACCGCAATCGGCAGCCGCAGGCCGGCCATGCCCGCGAAAAACAGGCTGGGCGATTTGAGCACTTCCACCTGCGACAGCCGTGCCTCATAACGCTCGCTGCGGTTGGTGGTGAAGCGCGGCCAGGCCTGCGCGCCCGGAATGATGTCGGCCATTTCGGCCAGCATCTGGCAGCCGTTGCACACGCCCAGCATGAACACGTCCTGGCGCGCGAAGAAGCCCTGGAACTGCTCCGCCAGCTGCGGGTCGAACAGGATGCTGCGGGCCCAGCCGATGCCAGCGCCCAGCGTGTCGCCGTAGCTGAAGCCGCCGCAGGCCACCGCACCCTGGAAGGCGGCCAGCTTGACGCGGCCGGTCTGCAGGTCAGTCATGTGGACGTCCACGGCCTCGAAGCCGGCCTCGGTGAAGGCGTAGGCCATCTCGACATGCGAGTTGACGCCCTGCTCTCGCAGGATGGCGACCTGGGGCTTCGTGAGATGGATCGCAGGGGCGTCGATCGTCGCAGTCCGAATGGTGGCTTGAACGCTCTCTGGGAGAAAGACGTGCAGGCCCGGGTCTGCCGGATCGCCAACGGCTGCGTGTTCCAGATCGGCGCCGGCGGGGTTATCACGCAGCTGGCAGATCTTCCAGCTCACGTTGTCCCAGACCTGGTGTAGATCCTGGAGCTTCGCGCTGAACACTGACTTGGTGTCGCGCCACACCTGCACCTCGCCTTTCCCGGCCTTGATCGCGGATGAAAGCGGCCGGGTCTTGCCGACGAAATGGCTGTGCTTGGACAAACTGTGCTCACGCAGCGTCTGCATCACGGCATTGCGATCGGCCGTCCGCACCTGCAGCACCACCCCGAGCTCTTCGCTGAACAGCGCCTTGAGCGTCAGTTCCTCGCGTCGCGGGCCGACTTGCGTCGCCCAGTTCTTGGCATCGCCGACGTCGGCGCGGCTGTCCGAAATTCCGTCGCCTTCGGTGACCAGCAGGTCGACATTGAGCGCCACGCCGACGTTGCCCGCGAAGGCCATCTCGCAAACCGTGGCGAACAGGCCGCCGTCGCTGCGGTCGTGGTACGCGAGGATCTGGCCCCGGCTTCGCAACAGATTGACGGCCTGCACCAGGTTCACCAGGTCGCGCGGGTCGTCGAGGTCGGGCACGCTGTCGCCAACCTGGTCCAGGGTCTGCGCCAGGATGGTGCCGCCCATCCGGTTGCGCCCGTGGCCCAGGTCGATCAGCACCAGCGTCGTGTCCGCCTCCTGCGCATCGAGTTGCGGTGTCAGCGTGCCGCGCACGTCCGCAAGCGTTGCGAAGGCGGTGACGATCAGGCTGACCGGCGAGGTCACAGTCTTCTGTTTCCCCGCATCGCGCCACTGCGTGCGCATCGACAGGCTGTCCTTGCCGACGGGGATGGAAATGCCGAGAGCCGGGCACAGTTCCATGCCGACAGCGCGCACAGTTTCGTACAGCGCAGCGTCTTCGCCCGGTTCGCCGCAAGCGGCCATCCAGTTGGCCGACAACTTGACCCGGCGCAGCTCGATCGGCGCCGCCAGCAAATTCGTGATGGCCTCCCCCACCGCCATGCGGCCGGAAGCGGGGGCGTCGATCGCGGCCAGTGGGGAACGCTCGCCCATGCTCATCGCCTCCCCACCGAAGCCCTGGTAGTCGGCCAGCGTGACCGCGCAGTCCGCCACTGGAACCTGCCAGGGCCCGACCATCTGGTCGCGGTGGGTCATGCCACCGACCGTGCGGTCGCCGATCGTGACCAGGAAGCGCTTCGACGCAACCGTGGGATGGGCGAGCACTTGGATCGCAGCGTCCTGCAGCGGAACTCCGGTGAGATCGACCGGCTTGAACTCGCGCCGCACGCTGGTGACGTTGCGGTGCATCCTGGGCGGATTGCCGAGCAGCACGTCCATCGGCATGTCGACAGGCGCACCGGCACCGGCTTGCTCGACAATGAGCTGCCGTTCCCCAGTCGCCACGCCAACGACCGAAAACGGACAGCGCTCGCGCTCGCACAGCGCCTGGAACAGCGGCAGCGATTCCGGCGCAATCGCGAGCACGTAGCGCTCCTGGCTCTCGTTGCACCAGATCTCCTTGGGCGCCATGCCGGATTCGAGCACCGGCACCTTGCCCAGGTCGAAGTGTGCCCCGCGCCCGGCGTCGTTGGTCAGTTCGGGAAAGGCATTCGACAGACCGCCGGCGCCGACATCGTGGATCGCCAGAATCGGATTGCCGCCGACCGCGCCGCCAGGGCCGGCCAGCGCGCAGCAGGCGTTGATTACCTCCTGCGCCCGGCGCTCGATCTCCGGATTGCCGCGTTGCACCGAATCGAAGTCCAGCTCCGCCGCGTTGGCGCCGGTCGCCATCGAACTGGCGGCGCTGCCGCCCATGCCGATCCGCATGCCGGGTCCGCCCAGCTGGATCAGCAGGCTCCCGGCAGGAAATGCGATCTTGTGGGTCTGGCCGGCATCGATGCTGCCGAGGCCGCCGGCAATCATGATCGGCTTGTGGTAGCCGCGAGCGACGCTGTCGAGGCTGGAGGTGACCTGCTGCTCGTACTCACGGAAATAGCCCAGCAGGTTCGGCCGCCCGAACTCGTTGTTGAAGGCGGCGCCGCCCAACGGTCCCTCGACCATGATCTGCAGCGGACTGGCGATGTGGCCTGGCCTGCCGCCGGCCTGGTCCGACCAGCCGCCCCAGAGCCTGGACACCGTGAACCCCGTGAGGCCCGCCTTCGGCTTCGAACCGCGTCCGGTCGCCCCCTCGTCGCGGATCTCCCCGCCAGCGCCCGTCAATGCGCCCGGAAAGGGCGAGATCGCCGTAGGATGGTTATGCGTTTCGACCTTCATCAGGACGTGGTGCAACGCGCTGTCCTTCGTGTAGCGGGAGTGGATTAATCCATCGGCGCCGGGCGTCGCCCTGGCCATGAAACGTTCAATTTGCAGGCCTTCCATGACCGACGCGTTGTCCGAATATGCGACCACAGTGTGCTGCGGCGCCAGCCGGTGCGTGTTGCGGATCATGGCGAACAGGCTGTTCTGCTGCGGCACCCCGTCGATGCTGAAGCTCGCATTAAAAATCTTGTGCCGGCAATGTTCGCTGTTGGCCTGCGCGAACATCATCAGCTCGACGTCGGTCGGGTTGCGGCCAAGTTGGGCGAAGGCCCCAAGCAGGTAGTCGATCTCGTCGTCCGCCAGCGCCAGCCCGAACTGGGCGTTGGCCGCTGCCAGCGCAACGCGGCCTGCGCCCAGCAGGTCCACCCGCTGCATCGGCGCCGGCAGCAACGGGGTGAACAGCTGTGCCGCTTCCTGGCGCGAGAACATCACGCTCTCGGTCATACGGTCGTGCAGCAGGCCCGCCACCGCCTCCTTCTGGTGTTGATCGAGCCCCTGGCGCGGGAGCAGGCCGGTTTTCAGCACGATCCGGTATTCGGTGATCCGCTCGACCCGGCCGAACCCGATGCCGCAGTTGCGCGCGATGTCGGTGGCTTTGGAGGCCCATGGCGAGACCGTGCCGAGGCGCGGCGTGACCACGATCAGCAGGCCGTCGGCGGCACCGGCGTAGGCCTCGCCGTAGCGCAGCAGCGCCGCGAGGCGCTCATGGGCGGCGTCGCTCAGCGGCTCCGCAGCCGCCACCAGATGCACGTAGCGGGCACCGACGTCCGTAATGCGGTCGCTGATCTCGCTGAGGCGGGGAAGCAGTTGCCGGACGCGGAATTCGCCGAGGGCATTGCCACCCTCGAACTCGGTGATATGCAGGGTCACTATGCTGCCTGGTGGGGTCTGGTATGGGACCGGCGGGCCGCTGACTGGGACCTGCCAAAACAGCGGTAATTTTAACGGATCGCGGGTGGCCCGGCGGACGCGTCGCCGGCAAGGTCGCAGGGCAGATCGACGGTCAGTGTGGTCCCGCGTCCCACGCGGCTGTCGATCCGGACCCGGCCCCCATGGTCCTGGACCAGCTTCTTGACGATTGCCAGACCCAGCCCCGCGCCGTCGCCCCGGGCCATGCCTTCGGCGCCCTGCCAGCCGCTGTCGAACGCATGATCCACTTCCTCGGGGTTCATGCCTCGGCCGCTGTCGGCGACCGTGATGGCCAGGCTGCCACCGTTGCGCATGGCCCCGATCACCACCGTACTGCCCGCGGGCGAATATTTGATCGCATTGCCTGCCAGGTTCCCGAGCACGCGCAGCATCAGCGAATAGTCCACCGTGATCGTCGCCTGGGCCACCGCTCCCAGCGTCAATGCGATGCCGGAGCGCTCGGCGATCGGCGCCATCATGTCTACAGCGTCCTGCAACACCGTCACGGCCAGGATGGGCGTCATTTTGGCGGCGAGCGGCGCCAGCACTGCGCTGGACGACAGCAGGCCGTCCACCATGTCTTTGATGGCGGACACCGCCGTAACCATCCGGGCAACGACAGCGGGCTGGCCGGCGCCCGGATTGCGCTGGAGCAAGGCGGTGCTCAGCTGCATGGTTTGTAGCGGCGTGCGAAGGTCGTGCGCAAGGACCGCCGTGACTTCCTCGCGCGCCCGCGCCATGGCGCGGACATGGACCGCGTCGGCGCGCACTGCGGCGAGCGCCGCACGCAAGCTGATCTCCCGCGCCGCGGAAACGGCGAGCTGCTTGAGGGTTTCGAGCTCGTCCTCTTGCCAGGCACGCGGCTCCGTATCCATGACGCAGAAGCTGCCGATCGTTTTGTCGCCCAGCTTGAGCGGCACGCCCACATAGGCGCGCACGCCTATGGTCTGAACGGTTGGTACGGTCTTCCACACCGGATCACTGTGGGTATCCCCGATCACGAGGACGTCATCGCCGGCAAGGGTGTAATGACAAAAGGTCCGGCCCGACAGTTGGCGCTCCACCGCCAGGGGCGGCGCAAACCCGACCTGACTTTTGTAAAAGTCCCGCCCGCCGTCGAGAATGGAAATGAAACTGGCCGGCACCCTCAGCAGCCGGGCGGCCAGCCGGGTCAGCGCGTCGAAAGACTCCTCGACCGGGCTGTCCAGCAACCCGGTTCGCTCCACCGCATCGAGCCGCGCCGGATCGTTGAGTCGCTGATCGAGCTCGCCGGGATCCCCCGCCGCGAGCGTGCGGGAGTTCCCGGATAAAAAGCTCATGCACGATCATACCGGCAGCCCGTCGTTCGTGCGGCCCCGCCAGGCGCCGAACCGGGATCCGATTGACGGCGTTGCCAGTGTGGAGATCGCCGGCCTCAGGGATAATTCAAGCCATGAGCATTACTTACAAGGACGCCGCCGGTGTCGAGGGCATGCGGGTGGCCGGCAAGCTGGCGTCCGAGGTGCTGGACTACATCACACCGCACATCAAGCCCGGGACCACCACCAGGGAAATTGACCGGCTGGCTGCCCAGTGCATGCAGCAGCAGGGCACGACATCGGCAACGCTAGGCTACCAGCCCTCGGGCTATCCACCCTACCCCGCGTCTCTGTGCACATCGGTCAACCACGTCGTCTGCCACGGCATTCCCAACGACAAGCCGCTTAAAAAAGGCGATATCGTCAACGTCGACGTCACCGTGATCAAGGACGGCTGGTTCGGCGACACCAGCCGCATGTTCATGGTCGGCGAAGTGTCGATCGCTGCCAAGCGCCTGTGCGGTCTCACCTTCGAGGCCATGTGGCACGGCATCATGCGGGTCCGGCCCGGCATCCACCTGGGCGACATCGGCTTTGCGATCCAGCAGTTCGCCGAGAAGAACGGCTTTTCGGTGGTGCGGGAGTTTTGTGGCCACGGCATCGGACGCACCTTCCACGAGGAGCCGCAGGTGCTGCATTACGGCAAGCCGGGCACGCTGGATGAACTTAAGCCGGGCATGACCTTTACCATCGAGCCGATGATCAATGCCGGCCGCAAGGACGTCAAGGAATTCGGCAGCGACGGCTGGACCATCGTGACCAAGGACCATTCGCTGTCGGCCCAGTGGGAGCACACCGTGCTGGTCACCGAGACCGGCTACGAGGTGCTCACGCTGTCGGCGGGCAGTCCGCCGCCCCCTGCGTTTGTGGACGCCTGAAACCAGGGCCGCCACCAGCCCATGCCAGACCTGCAGGCCCTGCGCGACGGCTACCGTGCCAACAAGGCCGGACTGCTGACCTCCCTGCAGGCCGAGGGAACCTCGGTGCGGGGCATCCGCAAGCTGCTCCAGGCTTTGGCCCGCAACGCCGACGACACGCTCAGGTTGCTGTGGACCCGGTCGGACATGCCGGCGGGGTTCGTGCTCATGGCGGTCGGCGGGTATGGCCGCTGCGAGCTGTTCCCCTTCTCCGACGTCGATGTCGTGGTGCTCCTGCCGGACGGCACTTCGGCCGAATCGAACCCGCAGGTGCAGCGCAAGGTCGAGGCTTTCATCGGCCAGTGCTGGGACAGCGGCCTCGAAATCGGTTCCAGTGTGCGCAGTGTTGCCGAGTGCGTCGCACAGGCGCAAAAGGACGTCACGGTCCAGACTTCGCTGCTCGAATCGCGGCTGGTCACGGGCGACCGGTCTTTGTACGCGCAGTTCCAGCACCGCTTCGATGCGACCATGGATCCGCGGGCCTTTTTTGTCGCCAAGACGCTGGAGATGCGCCAGCGCCACAACAAGTTCGAGGACACGCCGTATTCGCTGGAGCCGAACTGCAAGGAATCGCCGGGCGGCTTGCGCGACCT
>JANXVP010000231.1 GCA_025351615.1 Ramlibacter sp.
CTTGGCATCCCGCTGCACCGCGGCATGGGCGGCACCGGCGTGGTTGCCAGCTTGCGCGGGCGCGGTCCCAACGCCGGCGCACGCGCCATCGGCCTGCGCGCCGACATGGATGCGCTGCCGGTGCAGGAGATCAACCACTTCGATTACGCGAGCACCAACCCCGGCCGCATGCATGCATGCGGTCATGACGGCCACACGACCATGTTGCTGGGAGCGGCGACGCTGCTGTCCAAACAGCCCGATTTCGACGGCACGGTGCACTTCATCTTCCAGCCGGGGGAAGAAGGCGGCGCCGGTGCGCGCCTGATGATGGAGGACGGCCTGTTCGAGAAATTCCCGGTGCAGGCCGTGTTCGCGCTGCATAACTGGCCGGCGCTGCCTGCGGGCCAGATGGGAGTGCGAGTGGGCGCCATCATGGCCTCGGCCAACCGCTTCGAGATCCGCGTCCATGGCAAAGGCGGCCACGCCGCGCAGCCGCACACCACGGTGGATCCGATTCCGGTCGCCTGCGCGATCGTCGGGCAGCTGCAGACGCTGGTATCGCGCACGGTCGATCCGCTGGACAGCGCAGTGGTCACCGTCGGCAGGATCGAGTCGGGCACGGTGGAAAACATCATTCCCAACGAAGCAGTCATCTACGGCACCTGCCGCTCGCTCGGCGCCGGGACGTTGGTGCACCTGGTCGAGGGCCTGCAGCGGATCAGCACGCACGTCGCACAGGCTCATCGCGCCACCGCCGACGTGATCATCAGGCCCGGCTATCCGACCACCGTGAACCATCCGCGGGAAGCGCGCTTCATGGCGGAAGTGATGGCCGCGACGGTCGGTGCGCAGAACGCCCATGCCGATGTGCCGCCGGCGATGACCGCCGAAGACTTCGGCTTCATGCTGGAGAAAGTGCCGGGCAGCTACGGCTTCATCGGCAACGGGCCGAACGGCAAGCCCGGCGTCAACCTGCACAACGCGGCCTACGATTTCAACGACGACATCCTGGGCATCGGCGCCAGCTTCTTCGACCGCATGACGCGGCAGTGGTTTGCGAAGGAAGAGGGCCGCTAAACCCGGCCCGGATCAGCGCAGCAAGCCCGCGATCGCATCGACCACGAGCTGGCTCTGCGGAGAAACCAGCAGGATGTCATTGCCCACGCGTACGTACCGATAGCCCGGGGGCGCGATTGGCAATTGAACGATCACCGGTTGCGGGACCTGATAAACCGTGACGGTGCGCGGCAAGGGTTGGCCCAACACGTAGCGGACCTGTCCCGGTGGCACGCAGCCATTGTTCTTTCTTGCAAGGCCGGGAGGGCAACGGCGGCCGCCACCGTATTGCTGGACGTAATAGCCTCGAGCTGCTTCGCGCTGGCTGTCGTTGAAGTACTGCCCGACCCGCACATCTTCGCGGTCCATCCGTTTGCGACCATGTTTTTCTTCTTTTTCGCGGTCTTTTTCAGCGTGCTTCTCAAATTTTTCGAAGTCCTTGTCAGCACGCCTTTCGGCTTTCTCTGATTGTTTGTCCTCGTGCTTGTCTCCTTTATCGCCCTTGTCTGCGAAGCTGGGACCTGCCGCGAGCAGCAGCGAAGCAATGGCCAGGGCGGCAAGCCGGCTGGATTTTTTGAAGTGAACGGACATGAGGACTCCCGGTGCGTAGGTTGCCCTTATCAGAACGCCTGCGGCAGCTAGCGGTTGACCGCTTGCCGTAGGACGCGGCCGCATCCGGCTCAGCGGCGGGCCGGCGGCGGGCCGGCGCGGCCGGCGATGTGGCGGAAAGTGATCCGGCCCTTGGTCAGGTCGTAAGGCGACATTTCCAGCGACACGTTGTCGCCCGCGATGATGCGGATGTGGTGCTTGCGCATTTTGCCACCCGTGTAGCAGATCACCTGGTGACCGTTTTCCAGCGTCACGCGAAAGCGCGAGTCAGGCAGCACTTCGTCGACGTGCCCCTTCATTTCGATGAGTTCTTCCTTGGCCATGGGATTTTCCTGGTTCGGGTTAGGGCGCCGCGGGTGCGGTGCGCTGGGTGGCGGGATGGCGCTGGCCGATCCACTGCAGGCCTTCGGCCGTTGCATGTCGGGCCGCGGCGAGCTGGCAGCGGAACAGGCGCGTCAGGCGAAGCACGCGGTCGTGCCGGGCACTGCCGCTGTGGGCGCCCGACCGGATCGAAACGGAGCAGGCGTACCAGCCGTTCTCCAGGGCTTTGGTGATGGGCGAGATCAGGTACTTGCCCACGGTGAGGTTGTCGTTATTCTGGTTCATGAAACTGTCTTGCGGAGCGCCTGGCGCAATCGCGATTTTTGTTCTGGAAGCCTGCGGTCGCAGGCTGGCGCTTATCGAACCCGGTGACATGGCCTCGCAAGGAGGGCCGGGGCTGCGTCCTGCAAGCAAGGCCGGCTTTGGCGGGGCCGGCGCGAAGGCCTTGGGAGGGCCCTGGAGAACGCGTGCGCAGTGGAGGCCTTGGCACCAGGAACCCTGTTCCCGACGCGCTCGGTCGCCTGCGCCATCGAAGCGTGCATTGTAACCGAGACGGCGCCCTTGCGCTCAGGCGGTGGCCAGCGCAGGCGCAATGACAGTGCGACCCAGGCCCAGCCGCTCGGCCGCCGTGTACTGCTGGCGGTAGACCTCGAACGGCATCGTGTCCGCAGCCTCGATCGCCCGCTGGTCCTGCAGCGACTGGGCGCTGAGGGCGGCGAAGCGAGCCTGCTGCGCGGCGCTGAAGGGCAGCGCCAGCAGCTTTGCGCGGGCCTGCTGCGACTGCGCCCGGGTAAATTCGGCAAAGGAATTGTCGAAATCCTGCTCCATCACGGCCAGCACACGGGCGCTGGGCAGCAGCGCCGGATTGTCCAGCAATGCCTGTGCCGAGCGCAAGGCGTCGGTGTAGTCGGAGGTCTGGTGGGTGTTGTCGAGCGCCGCGGCAATCGGCGCGAATTCGCAAAGCAGTTGCGAGCCCCAGTCGGTCAAGGCCACTTCGCTGTCACCGCGCTCCAGCAGCAGGCCGGGCCGGCGTCCATAAGCGGCCGTCTTGTGCTGGTTGCGGCCCAGAGCCGCGATTTCCTGAGGCGAATCGGATGCGCTCCCGGCCAGCAGGCAGTGCAGCAGGAACACGTCGATAAAGCGCAGCGTCGGCGCGGTGATCCCGATCGGCACGAACGGGTTCAAGTCGAGCAGGCGGACCTCGACGTATTCGACGCCGCGCTCCCTCAACGCATGCAGCGGCCGTTCTCCCGGACGGATCACGCGCTTCGGCCGGATCGTGCCGTAGAACTCATTCTCGATCTGCAGCAGGCTGGTCGCCAGCTGGTTGTATTCGCCGCCGGGATTCATGATGCCGATCGCTTCGTAAGGCGGATAGGGCTCGGTCAGCGCGCCATGCAGCGACGCTGCATAGCCGTCAAGGCCGTTGTAGCTCACCGCCAGACTGGCCTGCGCAGCGCTCTGGTAGCCGAGCCGGCCCATGCGCAACGAGGTTCCGTGCGGCATGTACATCGTGGCGCTGTCCAGCGACTGCAGTTCATGGTCGCGGCCACCGACGAAGCTGGAGCACAAGGCGGGCGAGGCGCCGAAGAGGTACAGCAGCAGGAACGCATGGCGGCGGAAGTTGCGGATCAACGCAAAGTATTCTTCGTTGCCGACGCCGGGCAGCGACCAGTTGTAGTGAATCCCGGATATGGTCTGCATCCGGCGCCCGTAGCGGTTGGCCAGACCCATGCGGTAGACGCTTTTGGCCCGGCCGACGTTCGACGGTCCATAGTGGCCGATGGGGATGGTTTCGTCCGCCGGCAGCCGGCACGGCATGCTCGAGACCCACATCGTTTCCGGGCCGAGCGCACGGTAGGCGAACTGGTGGATCTGCAACAGCTCCTCGAGACAGCTCTCGGGCATCGCATGAACGCCGGTGATTAATTCGAGCTGCGACTCGCTGTAGTCGGTGGTGATGTTCGGGTGCGTCAGGGCCGAGCCCAGGGCGGCCGGATGCGGCGTCATGGCCAAGTCGCCGCCACTGGCGCGCAGGCTCTCCTTCTCGATGCCGCGGCGGATGCCGCGAAGCCGTTGGGGGCCCAGGGAATCGAGGGCGTCTTGCAAACTGCTCATGGGATGTGGGGTGCGCCTCGGCGTCATGGACCGTGGTGGGCCGGAAGTTAACACCTTTGCGTAATTCCTGCTGGGTCACTGCTTCCGCCGGGGAGCCAGTGGCAGAATCGGCGACCGTTCACGACTAGCGCTTCGGCGAGGAGATTATCCCATGGCTGCCGACCCGAAAAAGGCCCGCAGGGACCTGTTGATCAAGGGCTTTCTCCTGTGTTTTATCGGCCTGGCGGTGCTGGTTTCACCGGCATTCATCAGCGCGCCCGGATTCATGGCGGCGGTGGGGGGGTCGTCCCTCGTTGGCTGGTTCGCCCTGGTCCTTGGCGTCGCCTTCCTGGTGCAATGGGCGTGGCGCAAAAACGGCGGTTGATCCAGGTCCGCGACGAGTGCTTTCAAAGCTGGGGCTTGTGAATTACCATCCGCCATCGGCTCGCATTTCGGGACCGACTCATGGAGACGATCATGGCCAAGGGTGACCAGCGCAGTAACAAGATGGACAAGAAACAGAAGAAGGACACCGCTCCTCCCAAGCAGATCGCATCGGACCGTCCGATGCCCCCGACGACCGCGGTGCAGCCCCGCGGCAAGCTCAAGAACAAGGCGCCTTGAGCGCAGCTTGCCGGTCCGGACCGG
>JANXVP010000276.1 GCA_025351615.1 Ramlibacter sp.
GCGAATTTTTGGGTGCGTTTTCGCTGTCGGAACCCAATGCCGGCTCCGACGTCGCCAACCTCAGCTGCCGCGCCGTCCGGGTCGGCGACCACTGGGAGATCACCGGCAACAAGTACTGGTGCACCTTCGCCGACCAGGCCGACTTCATCCTGGTCTTCGCCCGCACTGCGCCGATGAATGCCAAGGCGAGGCACCGGGGCCTGCTTTACTCCGTCTGCGAGAAGATCGACAGCGGCGTGCGCTCCGAGGCGGCGATGGCCAAGCTGTTCGCCAGCGAAATGTCCGAGGTGGTGACCAGCGAAGGCCTGCAGATCCACGGCGGCGCCGGTTACACGACGCACTTCGCCGCCGAACGCTACTGGCGCGATGCGCGCCTGACCAAGATTTTCGAGGGTACTTCGGAAATCCAGAAGCGGATCATCTCCGACGCATTGCCTGGCAAGATCGCCAAGGCCTAGCGCAACGGGCACACGCCGCTTATCATCGATCCATGCAGTCCCGGCTGACCTTCCTCCAGTAACGGTGCGGATTCTCGGCATTGACCCTGGCTTGCGGACCACCGGCTTCGGAGTGGTCGACGCCGATGGCCACACGCTCAGCTACGTGGCGAGCGGCACGATCACCACCTCCCATGTGGACCTCGGCGACCTGCCGGCGCGCCTGAAGGTGCTGTTCGACGGCATCAATGAAGTCAAGGAACGCTACCTGCCGGACGCGGCGTGCGTCGAAATTGTGTTTGTCAACGTCAATCCTCAGGCCACGTTGTTGTTAGGGCAGGCGCGTGGCGCATGCATCACGGCACTGGTGGCGTGCCAGCTGTCGGTTGCCGAATATACGGCGCTGCAGATGAAACAGGCGGTGGCCGGCTCCGGCAGCGCGGGCAAGGCGCAAGTGCAGGAAATGGTCAAGCGGCTGCTCAAGCTGCCGGGCCTGCCCGGCAAGGATGCTGCGGATGCGCTGGGCCTGGCCATCACGCATGCGCATGTCGGCCGCTCTATGGACCGCATCGCCAAGGCGACGCAGCTGACGCGCCGCACCAGCGGGATGTACAAGGGCGGCCGCAGCTACTGAAACTGCGCCGGCCTGCTGTGTTTGCGCCCGGTCCGACCTCGGCGTAAGCTGAACCCGCTGGCATTCGCCGCGCAAGCCGGAGCAGGCACCATGAGCGACAAGACGATTCTTCAGCACATCACCGAACTGGTTCAGGAAGAGCAGCAATTGCGCGCCGACCCGGACAAGCCGGTCGATGCCAGCCACATGCGCCACATCGAGGAGCAGCTGGACCAGTGCTGGGACCTGCTGCGTCAGCGGCGCGCCCATCGCGAATTCGGGCTGAACCCCGACGATGCCCAGGTGCGCGACCCCAGGACCGTCGAAGGCTACATCGGCTGAAACCCCCCGCTACCAGGCGCGCGCCGGCTGCGCAAAGCCGGCCGGCGCCTGCTTCTCGTCGTCGAAGGTGACGATCTCATAGGCGTTGGTGCGCGCCAGCAGGGCCCGCAGCAACTTGTTGTTCAGCGCGTGACCGGAGCGGAAGGCACTGTATTCGGCCAGCAGCGGCTTGCCCAGCAGGTACAGGTCGCCCATCGCGTCCAGGATCTTGTGCTTGACGAACTCGTCGTCGTAGCGCAAGCCGTCGCTGTTGAGGACCCGGTAGTCGTCCATCACGATCGCGTTGTCCATGCTGCCGCCCAGGCCGAGGCCGTTGGCGCGCATCATCTCCACGTCCTTGGTGAAGCCGAAGGTGCGGGCCCGCGCAATATCCCGCATGTAGGAGCCGGAGCTCAGGTCGAACTCGACCCGCTGCCCGGTTGAATCGACCACCCGGTGCGCGAAGTCGATCTCGAAACTCAGCTTGTAGCCGTGGTACGGCGCCAGCCGCGCCCACTTGACGGTGTCGCCGCTGCCCTCGCTCACTCCCACGGTCTCGGTGACGCGGATGAAGCGGCGCGGCGCCTTCTGCAATTCGATGCCGGCGCTTTGCAGCAGGAACACGAAGGAGGCCGAGGAGCCATCCAGGATGGGCACTTCCTCGGCGGTGATGTCCACATACAGGTTGTCGATGCCCAGTCCGGCACAGGCCGACATCAGATGCTCCACCGTGTGGACCTTGGCGCCGCCGTTGGAGATCGTGGAGGCCAGCCGCGTGTCGCTCACGGCCTGGGCCGAAACCGGGATATCGACCGGTTGCGGCAAGTCGATGCGCCGGAAAACGATCCCGGTGTCGGGCTGCGCCGGCCGTAGCGTCAATTCCACCCGCTGCCCGCTGTGCAGGCCGACGCCGACGGCTTTGGTCAGGGTCTTGAGAGTGCGTTGCTGGAGCATGGCGCGATTTTAACTTTTGCCCATCCGCGGCGCGATTGGGATTGCCGATGGCCCCGATACCCGAAGCCCAAAGAAAAAGGGGTGGGCCGGACAGCACCCACCCCGAAGGACTACCCCTTGGGAGATCTTGGTCGGGCCGGCGTCAATCCGCCTGCTTGCGCAGGAAGGCCGGGATTTCGAAATCGTCCATGCCGCCGGAACTCAGTGCATCCACCTTCGCGGCCGCCTGGGTCCGGTTGGTCCGCCAGACGCTGGGGACCGCCATACTGCCGTAGTCCGGCTGCGCGCCGGAGCCATTGCTGGTGATGATCACTCCGGGAGCGCCGACGACGCTGCTGACCGTCGGCACGTGGAACGGAACGTTGTCGGTGCCGGTGCGCAGCACCTGCAGGGGGGGCGCAGTGCGGCGCTGGCCCTGGCGCGACAGGCCGGTGGCGACCACCGTGACCCGCACCTCGTCGCCAAGGTTGTCGTCGTAGGCAGTGCCGTAGATGACATGCGCGTCGGCCGACGCATAGGCGCGGATGGTGTTCATCGCCAGCTTGGACTCCGACAGCTTGAGCGAACCCTTGGCCGCGGTGATCAGCACCAGCACGCCCTTGGCGCCCGACAGGTCGATGCCCTCCAACAGCGGGCAGGCCACGGCCTGTTCCGCGGCGATACGGGCGCGGTCCGGACCCGAGGCCACGGCCGTCCCCATCATCGCCTTGCCCGGCTCGCCCATCACGGTACGCACGTCTTCGAAGTCGACGTTCACATGGCCGGGCACGTTGATGATTTCGGCAATTCCGCCGACAGCGTTTTTCAGCACGTCGTTGGCGTGGGCGAAGGCTTCGTCCTGCGTCACGTCGTCACCCAGCACTTCGAGCAGTTTCTCGTTCAGC
>JANXVP010000284.1 GCA_025351615.1 Ramlibacter sp.
GCTCTAGCGGAGCTGCTAAGCGGTACTTGCGCCAGTTCGTGGGGGAGATCCGCTTCGACGGCAAGCGGGTGGTGATGCGGGGGAAAAAGGCGGCGCTACTGGCAGCAGCAGCGGAAAAAGAAATGGGCACCGCAAGGGTGCCCATCTCCGTACCTAGTTGGCTCCTCGACCTGGGCTCGAACCAGGGACCTACGGATTAACAGTCCGGCGCTCTACCAACTGAGCTATCGAGGAACAAGCCTCAGATTATAGCGTGACCGCCGGGGGTCCTCGAGAACTGCAGCGGTCGCGCAAGCGCGGCGCAGTCCGGGGCTGACGCCGCATCGGGCCATTTCCTTTCAGCCAATGCGCCTTCGGTCTTCGTATCGCATGGGACGGACTCATACGTTGCCAATCAAAAGGAAAATCTGATGAAACTGACCCCCATCGCCACTGCCGCTGTGCTTGCATCCGCCCTCGTCGCCGGAACGGCATTTGCCGCCGCTTCGGCTGACGCCGACATGCAGGCCGTGCTCGACGCGCACGCCGGCCTGCATCCCAAGGCGATCGAAAAACTCTCCGCCGCGGAGGCGCGCAAGCAGCCGACTCCGGCCGATGCCGTTGGCGTGGTGCTCAAGAAGAAGGGCATGAGCACCGATCCCAAGGTGCTGGTGCCCGGCATCAAGACCGCGGACCACACCATCGCCGGTGCGGTCGGCCAGATTCCGGCCACGATTTACACGCCCGACGGCGCCGGCCCGTTCCCCGTCATCGTGTACTACCACGGCGGCGGCTGGGTCATCGCAAACAGAAAGGTCTACGACGGCGGCGCGCGCGGCCTTAGCAAGCAGGCCAACGCGGTGGTCGTATCGATCGATTACCGCCAGGCGCCCGAGCACAAGTTCCCGGCCGCCTGGGACGACGCCTTCGCCGCATACAAGTGGACGCTGGCCAATGCTGCTTCGATCAAGGGCGATCCGAAGAAGCTGGCGATCGCAGGTGAAAGCGCCGGCGGCGGACTCGCGATCGCAACCGCGATCGCCGTGCGTGATGCTGGCCTGCAGGCGCCGGTGCACGTGCTGTCGGTATACCCGATTGCGCAGGCCAGCCTGACGACGCCGTCGTACGAAGAAAACGCGCAGGCCAAACCCCTGAACCGCGCGATGATGAAGTGGTTCCTGGACATGTCCGTCAAGTCGCCCTCCGACCTGAAGGATCCGCGGATCTCAGTGGTGGAGGCCAAGTTGCAGGGCCTGCCGCCGGTCACCATCATCAATGCCAGCATCGACCCGCTGGCCAGCGATGGCGCGATGCTGGAAGCCGCGCTGAAGAAGGCGGGCGTGCCGGTCGAACGCAAATTGTATGAAGGCGTCACGCATGAATTCTTCGGCATGGCGGCTGTCGTCGGCAAGGCCAAGGACGCGCAGGAATACGCGGCCCAGCGCCTGAATGACAGCTTCGCGAAGTAAGGTGACAGTCCGCGCGAGCGGGCTCCAATGAACAAGCCCGCCGAAAGAAGCGGGCTTTTTTTTGCTGTCGACCGTCGGTTCAGTCGAACACCGGCGACTCCACGCCCAGCACCTTGTGCAGCTTGGGACTGGTGGTGGTGTACTGCAGGTGGATCTTCTTGTCCGGAAAGATGAATGGCGCAGCGCCGAAAGCGGCGAGGGCGCACTCATGAAAGCCCGACAGGATCAGCTTCTTTTTGCCCGGATAGATGTTGATGTCACCGACAGCGAAGATGCCCGGCGTGTTGGTGGAGAACTTCTCCGTGTCCACCTTCACCTGCTTGCGCTCGATGTCCAGGCCCCATTCGGCAATGGGCCCCAGCTTGGGCGACAGGCCAAAGAAGACCAGCAGCATGTCCAGCGGCACCACGCGCGTCACGCCGTCCGACCCGGTGACTTTGGCGCCGGCGAGTTTGCCGTCTTTCTCGTCGTAACCGGTGATCTGGCCGACGATGAACTGCATCTCGTACGCATCGCACAGCGCATGCATCTTCGCGACCGAGGCCGGCGCAGCCTTGAACCCGTCGCGGCGGTGGATCAGGATGACGCTCTCCGCCTTGTTCGGGCCTTCGGCTGCGAAGTTCAGTGCCCAGTCCAGGGCCGAGTCGCCGCCGCCGACGATCACCAGGTTCTTGCCGGCAAAGTCGGCCGGGTTCTTCACCCGGTAATGCAGTTGCGTGCCTTCGAAGGCCTGCAAGCCCTCGACCTTCAGCAACCGCGGCTGGAAGGCGCCGACGCCCGCCGCGATGAAGATGGTCTTGGTCAGGAACGTCGTGCCCTTTGACGTCTCGACGAAGAAACGGCCATCGTCCTGCTTGCGCACCGTCGTCACTTCCTGGCCGAAGTGGAAGTTCGCACCGAAGGGCTCGATCTGCTTGAGCAGGTTGTCCGTCAATTCCTGCCCGGTGCAGACCGGCACCGCCGGGATGTCGTAGATCGGCTTGTCCGGGTAGAGCTCGACACACTGTCCACCAGGGTAGGCCAGCGAATCGATCACATGGGCCTTGATTTCGAGCAGGCCCAGCTCGAACACCTGGAACAGGCCGACCGGACCCGCTCCGACGATGACGGCATCGGTTTCGATCGGGCCGTCCTGCGAAGAGCGGGATTGACCTTCATGGGCCAGGGCGGTCTTGATCACTTCTTTGTTCAGTTGCGGTTCCATACGGATGTGGCTTCACTTCGTTCCGGTCAGCGGATCAGCTGGGCGATCTTCCCGCTCTTGTCCTTCCAGTCGTCGGCGTCGTCGGGCGCGGGCTTGCGTTTGGTAATGCTCTTCCAGCCGGGGGCCTGCGACAGTTCAGTGTTGAGCTTGATGAACGCGATCTGGTCCGCCGGCACGTCTTCTTCGGCATAGATGGCGTTGACCGGGCACTCGGGGATGCAGACCGCGCAGTCGATGCACTCGTCCGGATCGATCACCAGCATGTTCGGTCCCTCGCGGAAGCAATCCACAGGACAGACATCCACGCAATCGGTGTACTTGCAGCGGATACAGGATTCGGTGACGACGTGGGTCATGTGGTTCTAAGGGCAGGGAAAAACCCCTGATTTTACTGCGCGGGGTCGCTGCCTGCCTCAGCGCACCAGGACGGCCCCTGCGGTCTTGTGGCTGGCAGTGTCCACCAGCACCAGCGAACCGAGCAAGCGCGAGCGCTGGTACGGCAGGGTGGCCAGCGGTTCCTGCAGGGTCAACTCCACGTGGCCGATCGAATGGGGCTCGAGCTGGTCGGCGTCGGTTTCGGCCAGGGTATGGATGTCCAGCTTGTGGACGATGCGCTTGACCTTGGCCTTGACCCAGCGATGGCCATGCAGCGCCCAGTAGACCCGGCCGGGGACCAGCGGTTCGTCGTCCATCCAGGCGATGGTGGCCGACAGTTGGCGGCTCGCCTCGAACGCCTCCGGCTCCAGCAGCCAGTCGCCGCGGGACACGTCGACCTCGCGGTCCAGGACGATCCCGGCGCTATGGCCCGCCGCCACGCCGCGGGGGTGACGGGTGTGATCCAGCACCTGGGCCACAGTCGCGGTCTGGCCGCTGGGCAGTACCTTCACCTGTTGCCCCGGCTGGACCGCGCCGGCCGCGATCCGGCCCCAGAACACGCGGCGTCCCTGGCTGGTGTCCGACGACCCGGAAAATTTCTCGACCCACTGCACCGGGAAGGCGAGGGCTTCATCGGTTTCGGCTTGCGTGACGTCCAGTTGCTCCAGCACCTGCAGCAGCGAAGGCCCGTCGTAACCGCACCAGCCGGGTTCGGCTGTCACGACGTTGTGGCCCTTCAGCGCCGACACCGGCACGACGGCGCGGACTTCGATCTTTGCCGCGGTGCTGAATGCGGTAAGCGCGCCGCTGATGGTGCGGAATGCCAGGGCCGGGTCGCCCACGGCATCCAGCTTGTTGATCGCGAACACGATGGCTGGAACGCGCAGCAGGTTCACGAGCAGCGAGTGACGTCGCGTCTGCGGCAGCAGCTGCAGATCGGGATTGGCCCAGTCCAGCTTGGTGGCGTCGACCAGCACGACAGCGGCATCCGCGCCGGAGGCGGCCGTCACCATGTTGCGGGTGTACTGCTCGTGGCCAGGTGCGTCGCCGATGATGAACTTGCGTCCCGGCGTGGCGAAGTAGCGATAAGCGACGTCGATCGTGATGCCCTGTTCGCGCTCGGCCGACAGCCCGTCCGTCAACAACGCCAGGTCCGTGACCCCGGAGCGCTGCACGCCCGCCAGCTGGTCCTGCAGCACCGACTTGCTGTCCACCAGCAGCCGGCCGATCAGCGTGCTCTTGCCGTCGTCCACCGAGCCGCAGGTGATGAAGCGGAGCGCGGCTCCGCCGCGCGACGCTTCATCATCCCCGCGCAGGCGGGGATCCACGCCGTTTTCGCCGTCATTCCCGCGCAGGCGGGAATCCAGGGCATCCGGGACGCGCTGGGTCCCCGCCTTCGCGGGGATGACGGCCTTCGTGGGCGTGACGGCGTTCGCGGGGATGACGGCGTTCTCGGCGATGACGCGGTTGCTGCTGGTTCGCATCAGAAGTACCCGTCTTTCTTGCGCTTCTCCATCGAAGCGTCGGAGGTCTTGTCGTCCATCCGGGTGGCTCCGCGCTCGCTCACTTCCACCGTCAGCGTTTCCACAACGACGTCCGCCGCATTGGCGGCAGTGCTCGCTACCGGGCAGGTGCAGGTGATGTCGCCCACGGTACGAAAGCGCACGGTGCGGGCGACGACTTCTTCGCCGTCCCTGGCCGGTGTGAGTTCGGTCACCGGCACCAGCAGGCCCTTGCGCTCCACCACCGGGCGCTGGTGGGCGTAATAGATCGACGGCAGCGCGATGTCTTCACGCTCGATGTACTGCCACACGTCGAGCTCGGTCCAGTTGGAGATCGGGAACACCCGGAAGTGTTCTCCGGGCTGCAGGCGCGTGTTGAACAGCGTCCATAGCTCCGGCCGCTGCGCCTTCGGTTGCCACTGCCCGAAACTGTCGCGGTGCGAAAAGATTCGCTCCTTGGCCCGGGCTTTTTCTTCATCCCTGCGGGCGCCCCCGATCAATGCGTCGAACCGGAATTCCTCGATTGCTTCCAGCAGCGTCACCGACTGGTGCACGTTGCGCGATTCGCCCGGATGCGCCAGCCGCACCGTGCCGCGCTTCATCGAATCCTCGACATTGCGCACGATCAGTTCGGCGCCCAGCTCTTTCGCGCGCAGGTCCCGGAAGGCCGTGACTTCGGGAAAGTTGTGACCGGTGTCGATCATCAGCAGCGGGTACGGAATGCGCCCGACACCGGAGGTGGCGTCCTTGCCGCCGAACGCTTTTTCCGCGCACTTGAGCAGGACCAGCGAATCCTTGCCGCCCGAAAACAGCAGCGTCGGCCGCTCGAACACGGCCGCCACTTCCCGCAGAATGAAGATGGTTTCCTCCTCCAGCGCGTCGAGATGCTTGTTGCTCAGCTGGCCCAGCAACTTCGGCTCGGTCCGGGCGTTCATGCGGAGACCTTTTCTTCATTGCCGTTTTTCACATGCAAACCGCATTCCTTCGCGGACTCGTCTTCCCACCACCATCGGCCGGCGCGAAAGTCCTCGCCCAGGCTGATCGCCCGGGTGCAGGGAGCGCAGCCGATGCTGGGAAAGAAGGCGTCGTGCAGCGGGTTGTAGTCCACCTGGTTGACCCCGATGTAGTGCCAGACGTCGCCCCAGCTCCAGTCGGCCAGCGGGTTGAACTTGGGCAGCGCTGCGCTGGTATCGAGCAGCGGCACCTCGGCGCGAGCGCTGGACTGTTCCCGGCGCAGGCCGGTGATCCAGGCGCGCTGTCCGGCCAGGGCGCGTTCCAGCGGCTCCACTTTGCGGATATGGCAGCAGGCCTTGCGCAGGGCGATGCTCTTGTACATGGGTTGATGGCCTTCGCGCTCCACGAACCGGACCACGGCTTCGGTCACCGGCCGGTAGACGTCGACCC
>JANXVP010000440.1 GCA_025351615.1 Ramlibacter sp.
GAAGCCGGCGACGCGCTCGGCGTTGCGCCATCCCGCCTGCCCCAGATGCCGGCCTATCACCTGATGCGCGCGGATCGTGGGGGCATCACGATGGTCAACATCGGGGTCGGTCCGGCGAATGCGAAGACCATCACCGACCACATCGCCGTGCTGCGGCCGCACGCCTGGATGATGCTCGGTCACTGCGCCGGCCTGCGCAGCAGCCAGCAGCTGGGCGACTATGTGCTGGCCCACGCGTACGTCAGGGAGGACCACGTGCTGGACGAGGACCTGCCGCTCTGGGTGCCGATCCCGGCGCTGGCGGAAATCCAGCTGGCGCTGGAGCAGGCGGTGGCGGATGTCACCGAGTGCAAGGGGGCGGATCTCAAGCGCATCATGCGTACCGGCACCGTCGCTTCCACCGACAACCGCAACTGGGAACTGCTGCCGGGGAGCCAGCCGCAACGCCGCTTCAGCCAGAGCCGCGCGGTCGCGCTCGATATGGAAAGCGCGACCATCGCCACCAACGGCTTCCGCTTTCGCGTTCCCTACGGCACGCTGCTGTGCGTGAGCGACAAGCCGCTGCATGGCGAGATCAAGCTGCCGGGCATGGCCAACCAGTTTTATCGCGATCGGGTGGACCAGCATTTGCGCATCGGGATGCGGGCGATCGAAATCCTGCGTCGCGAGGGCAGCCAGCGGCTGCACAGCCGCAAGTTGCGCAGCTTCGACGAAGTGGCTTTTCAGTAGCGGCTAGACAGCGGTGCCCATCGCTTCCCCCAGCCGCACCGGCCGCGTCGGCGCCCAATCGGCCGCAAAGGTGACGACGTTCCGCGGGAACAGCATGACGACAGTCGAACCGAGCAGGAAGCGGCCCATCTCCACGCCTTTGGCCAGCACGATGTCCTGGTCGTCATAGCGCCATTCGCGGATGCCGCGGCTGCGGGGCGGATTCACCACGCCGTGCCAGACCGTGGCGACGCTGCCGACGATGGTGGCGCCAACCAGCACATTGACAAAGGGTCCGAAAGCGGTGTCAAACACGCAAACCACGCGCTCGTTGCGCGCGAACAGGTCGGGCACATGGCGCGCTGTCAGGGGGTTGACCGAAAACAGGTCGCCGGGCACATAGATCATCCGCGTCAGCCGCCCTTCGCAGGGCATGTGGATACGGTGATAGTCCTTCGGTGCGAGGTACAGCGTCGCGAAATGGCCATGGTCGAATCGATGCGCAAGGGTCTGGTCACCGCCAAGCAGGGCCCGCGTCGAATAGCTGTGGCCCTTGGCCTGAAAAATCTGATCGTGCTCGATCGGGCCGAACTGGCTGATGGCAGCATCGACAGGACACACCAGGGCCGCACTGGAGATCGGCCTTGCCCCCTCGCGCAACGCTCGGCTGAAGAAATCGTTGAACGTGGAGTAGCTGTCGATCGCCGGCTGGGCAGCCTCGGCCATGTTGACGCCGTAATGCGCCACGAATTTGCGAATGATGGAACGGGTGACGATGCCGCCCTTCCAACCCGCCACCAAGCCGGCAAAAACCGTGAGCAGCCGCTTGGGCAACAGGTATTGGGATGTCACCGCAAGGCGATCAGGCACATCATTCACCGGGAGTTGGAGGAACGAAAATTCTAGCAAGCGCGGATCAGGTCCGCGGCCTTCTCCGCGATCATGATCGTCGGTGCATTGGTATTGCCGCCGACGATGCGCGGCATGATGGAAGCGTCCACCACCCGCAACCCCTGGATGCCCTGAACCCGCAATTGCGGATCGACCACGTCCGTCGCACCGGTGCCCATGCGGCAAGTCCCCACCGGATGGTAGATGGTGTCCGCGTTGTCACGGATGAACTGCGCGATCTGCTGGTCGTTCTGCGCCGCAGCCGACGCCGGCAGTTCCCGCCCGCCCAGCGCGGCGAGGGCGGGCTGGGCAAGCAGGCGGCGCATCGCCTTGAACCCCAGCACCATGCGCTCCAGGTCGTCGGCCTCGCCAAGAAAATTCGGGTCGATGCGCGGCGCGGCAGCCGGGTCGGCACTCGCCAGTTTCACGCTGCCGCGACTGCGGGGGCGCAGCAGGCAGACGTGGCAGGAGTAGCCATGGCCGAACACTGTCCGGCGCCCATGGTCGATCAATTTGCCGATGACGAAATGCAGCTGCAGATCGGGAATCGGTTCTGCCGGGCTGCTGCGGATGAAGCCGCCCGCCTCCGCGAAGTTGGTCGTCATCATTCCACTGCGTTGCCGGCGCCATTCGACCACGGCCTGCGCGACGTGCAGCATCCCCGCTGCCGACAGACCGAACAAATCCTTCACACGGGGCGCGTCGACCACCTGGACCACGTCCACATGGTCGTGCAGGTTCTCGCCCACGCCGGGCAGGTGGTGCACGGTTTCGATCCCCAGCTCCTGCAGATGCTGCCCCGGGCCGATCCCGGAAAGCATCAGCAGCTGCGGCGACTGCAGCGATCCGGCGCACAGCAGCACCTCGCGCCCGGCTTTCAGCTGCCGCAGTTCCCCGGCCTGGACGAACTCCACGCCCACCGCGCGCCGCCCTTGCATCAGGATGCGCGTGCTGCGCGCTCCGGTCAGGACCTGTAGATTGGGACGGTGCAGGTTCGGCGTCAGGTAGGCTTTTGCCGCGCTGAACCGCTCGCCGTTGCGATGCGTGAGCTGGTACATCCCGACTCCTTCCGGGTCATCTCCATTGAAGTCGAGGTTCTCCGGGTAGCCGGCCTGCTGCCCGGCTTTCACGAACATCGGGCCGAAGCGGCTGGGACTGCGCGCATCCATGACGTTCAGCGGCCCGCCGATCCCGTGCCACTCGTTGGCGCCGCGCTCGTTGTTCTCCGCCCGCTTGAAGTACGCAAGCACCCCGTCCCAGCCCCAGCCTGCGTTGCCCAGCGCGGCCCAATGGTCGTAGTCCGCGCGGTGGCCGCGCGCATAGATCATGGCGTTGACCGAACTGGACCCGCCAAGCAGCTTGCCGCGCGGCTGGTACCCACGGCGACCGTTGAGTCCGGGTTGCGGTTGCGTCTCGAATGCCCAATTGCACCGCCCGCTCCTGGCCAGCACGGCAAGACCTGCCGGGCAGTGGATCAGCACGCTGCTGTCGGGGCCTCCCGCCTCAAGCAGGACAACCTGGATGGCGGGATCCTCGCTCAGCCGCCCCGCGAGCACGCAACCTGCGGAGCCCCCGCCAACAATAATGAAATCAGCCAATTTTGATGTCCTTAGGCGCCGAAACTACATCGAACATAGTCAAACCGCCAGCGCCCTTGTAACATTCCCATACACCACCGATGAGGATCAATGACAGCGGACAACCCTGCACCTTTGCCTTCGGACCCTCGACAAGAGCCTGATGCGCTTGTGCTGCGGGCTAGTCGCGAGTTGCAAATGGTTCCGCCTGAGCGCGCTGCGGGACGACCGACCGCGGCAACCGTCAATGCGGTTGCACCTGCCGCGCTCGCCGTGGCTGAAGCCGGCCAGGAGCGGCTTCAGGCCGGCTGGCCCGCAGCGCTTGCATTGTCCAGGAACGCGGTGGGAACCCCGCCATCCGAGCTGACCTGGGCGCTGACAAGTTTTGCACTGGCAGCGGGTGTTGGCTGGGTGTACGAACGCCGCCGCCGGCTACTGGAACGGGACGCAGATTCGGCAATGTGGCCGACCGTGCGCAAATCGCGCGGCCTGAAAACGTCGCGCCCCGGCCTCGACGACACCTTTGCCGACAGCAGTGAAGCCGCAGAGGCGGGTCCTTCCATTCACGTGTTCGCCATCAGCGAAACCACATCGCGCCGTGAAGCGACGTTGGTGGACCTGCATCAGTTGCTCGCCAACCTGGACAGGCTGCGCGGCAAGCGCAAGATCCGCGAAGCCGCGGAATTGCTCGAATCGCACCTGGTGGATTTCCGCTATAGCAGCCCCTGGATTTTTCTCGAACTGCGCGAGCTGTACCGGGAACTGGATCAGCCAGAGGAATGGGAACTGGCACGGGAAGCCTTCCGCATCCGCTTTGGCCAGAACGCGCCGCAATGGACTGCGCCATCGACGGCGGCCGCCGAGATCGCCAACGACGAGCAGTTGTCCCGGGAGCTGACGCGCAAATGGCCGCGCCGGGAGGCGCGCATGTTGATCCTGCGCTGGATGCTTGGGGATGCTTTGACGCGGCAGAAAAGTTTCGGCCCGCCTCAGCTCATGCTCGGAATCTACCGGGACATGATGCTGCTCGACGCCCTTCTCGACGAGGCGATGGCGGCGCGGACGGCAGAGTCGGCTGCGACTGCCTGAACCGCGTACGTTGCCATGGCTCCATCTAATAGATTGCACACTATTTAATAGTGCGTATAATCCAGACATGCCTTCAGCAATCGACAGCGCCGTGGCGCTTGAACTGGACAACCAGCTCTGCTTTGCGTTGTACTCCGCATCGTTGGCAATGACCAAGCTGTACAAGCCCTTGCTGGCCGACCTTGGCCTGACCTATCCGCAATACCTCGCGATGCTGGTGCTCTGGGAACGCGACGGGCTGATGGTGTCCCAGCTCGGCGAGCGTCTGTTCCTCGATTCGGGCACCTTGACCCCGTTGCTCAAGCGGCTGGAAACCGCCGGGTTGATTGCCCGCATCCGCGCCCTCGACGACGAGCGCCGGGTTCACATCACGTTGACGCCTGCGGGTCGCAAGCTGAAGTCCCGGGCAGCAAGGATTCCGGCGTGCATTGTCAAGGCAGCGCAGCGTCCGATGCCCGAAATTGTTTCGCTGACCCGCCAGATTCAGGCGTTGCGTCAGCGCCTTACGGCCTGAATTTTATCCACCCACCCAGAAAGCTTGCATGACCGCCAAACTCGAAAAAGTCCTCTACACCGCCAAGACGCACACCACCGGAGGCCGCGATGGCGCGTCGCGCACCGACGACGGCCGGCTCGACATCAAGTTGTCGTCCCCCGGCACGAGCGGCACCGGAACCAATCCGGAGCAGCTGTTCGCCGCCGGCTATGCAGCCTGCTTCGTGGGCGCCATGAAAGCCGTCGCGGGAATGCAGAAGATCACGCTTCCGGCCGACCTCGCGATCGATTCCAGCGTTGACCTCGGCAAGGTCGGCCAGGCCTACGGCATCGCCGTCAAGCTGGACGTGAGCCTGCCGGGGATGGAGCGCGCAGCCGCACAGAAGCTGGTGGACGACGCGCATCAGGTCTGCCCGTACTCCAACGCGACCCGCGGCAACATCGACGTGACCCTCACCCTGGTCTGAGTCCCGACGTAGTGCCTAAGCGGCCCGCCTGCATTGAGCCGGCGGGCCGTTTTGCCAAGACCGACGGCGTTTTCATGGGCGTCGTTGCACCCTGTCTCTCAGGCCAGCCCCGGTCCCAGAGCTGACGCGGGTGACAATCGTCCATGTCTTCCCATCCTTATGAGCACCTGACACCCGACGTCGTGCTCGATTCGCTCGCATCGGTCGGTCTGCACGGTGACGGCCGGCTGCTGGCGTTGAGTTCCTACGAAAACCGCGTCTACCAGGTTCATCTCGAGGACGCATACCAGGGCAACGACAGCGTCGTCGCCAAGTTTTACCGGCCGGGCCGCTGGAGCGACGCGCAAATCCAGGAAGAGCACGGCTTTTCCGCCGAGTTGATGGCTGCGGAAATTCCGGCTGTCGGCCCGCTTGTCCTGGGAGGCCGCACACTGAACGAGCACGCGGGCTTCCGCTTCAGCGTCAGCCCGCGCCGCGGCGGCCGGCGCCCCGAGCTGGACGACTTCGAAGTGCTGGAATGGATCGGGCGCTTCCTGGCCCGGATCCACACCGTTGGAGCGGCGCGGCCCTTCATTGCCCGGCCCGCGCTGGACGTGGGAACCTTCGCCGCTGAACCGCGCGACTGGCTGCTGGCACATGACGCAATTCCGCTGGACATGCAGGGCTCATGGCTCAAGCGCTGCAATGAAGCCATCGAAGTGATCTCGGCGTCGCTTAACGCGCACCCGGCACGGCGCATCCGGCTGCATGGCGACTGTCATCCCGGCAACATCCTCTGGACGCCAGACCAGGGACCGCACTTCGTGGACCTCGACGACGCGTGCACGGGTCCGGCCGTGCAGGATCTGTGGATGCTGCTGTCCGGCGATCGCCGGGAGCGCACAGGGCAGCTCGGCGCGTTGCTGGACGGCTACGAGCAGTTTCGTGCGTTCGACCGGCGCGAACTGGCACTGATCGAGCCGCTACGCACGTTGCGCTTGATCCATTACAGCGCGTGGCTGGCCAGGCGGTGGGACGACCCCGCCTTTGCGCCGACGTTTCCGTGGTTCGGCAGCAGCGACTACTGGAAAGGACAAGTGCAGATGCTCGAAGAGCAGCTCGAGGCGATGGCCGAACCGGCCTTGTCCGCCTGAGCCAGAAACTGCAGCGGCTCGAGTCACAGCGTCGCACGACGGCGCGCCATCCATGGGGAAAACGCTCTACGGCGAGAAGCCCCCGGTCGCTACCATGCTAACGAAAGGAACTCCATGCACCGCCATGTCGCCCTGACCGCCGCCCTCGCACTCACCATCGCCGGCCTCGCGGCCGCCCAGCCCGTCTGGCCCACCAAGCCGATCACGATGGTGGTGCCGTTTCCCCCCGGTGGTCTAGCCGACATCGTCGCGCGCCCTGTCGCCGAGGCCATGGGGCGCGATCTGGGCCAGCCCGTCATCATTGAAAACAAGGCTGGCGCTGGAGGGGGCATCGGGATGGCGCTGGTCGCCAGGGCGCCCGCCGACGGCTATACCGTGCTGCTCTCGCTGTCCTCACTCACCGTCATCCCAGAGGCGGATGGGGTGCTGGGTCGGGCCCAGATGTTCGCGCCGAATTCGCTGCGGCCGATCGCCCGATTTACCGCCGATCCGACCGTGCTTGCCGTGCGCGCGGATGCCCCCTGGAAGACCGTGAAAGACTTTGTCGAGGACGCCAGGAAGCGCCCTGGCGCAATCAACTATGGCTCGTCCGGCAACTACGGAACGATGCACGTGCCAATGGAAATCCTGTCGCAGAACGCCGGTATCAAGATGACGCATATCCCGTTTACCGGCGCCGGGCCTGCAGTCGTGGCCTTGCTCGGCGGACAGATCGACGCAGTCTCGTCGGGCCCGGCCACCGTGCTTCAGCAAGTCAAGGCCGGCAAGGTCCGGGTGCTGGCCCATTGGGGCAATG
>JANXVP010000327.1 GCA_025351615.1 Ramlibacter sp.
GTACTCCGGAACCGGCGTGTGCGCCGGACACGCGTACTGGCAGTCGACGACCTTGTGGAAATAGGCCGGGTTGGCAATATCGGTTCGCTGCAACGCTGTCTCCTCGCCTCGCCCGCGGCACCCCGGGATGGGGTCTCAGGCCTCAGGCTTGGGGCAATCGCGTTGCCCCAGCGGCAGTCTACGCGCCGCCCGCTGAAAAAGCTCTGGGCTACATCAAGCAACGGCTCTATTCGTGCGAATGACGCTGATTTACGACGCGTGAAAGGTAGGACGGTCAGGCGGCAGCGCCGGGTCCGGTTTGCGCCGTCAGCCATCGCTTCGAGAACGCCTGCGCCCCCACCGGCAGGCCGACCAGCGGCCCCTGGTACTCGTCGCACCCTTGCGCTTCCAGCAGCGCCAGCTGGCCCGCATTGTCGATGCCGGTGGCCACAGACCGCAGGCCCAGGCTGCGGCTCATTGCCAGCATCGCTGCCGACAGTGCCGGAGTGTCACGCCCGGCGCCGGTGGCGCAGAAAAACTGCGGATGGAACTTGATCTCGTCGACCGGCAGTCGCCGCAGCTGGAGCAGAGATGAGTTTTCGCCGCCGAACTGGTCGAGAACGAACCGCACTCCCATGTTCTTGAGGCCGGCGAATGCCTCCAGGTTTTCAGCAGCCGGATCCAGCGTTGCGCCGCCCCGGAACTCCACGGCCAGGTATTGCGGCTGCAGCCCGCCACGGATCGCCTTGCGCAGCATGTCGCAGACCTGCGGCAGCGACAGCTGGTCCAGGCAGACCGTCACGCCGACCCGCGGCAGGCGCAGCGCAGCGCTGCGCCACGCCTTGGTCTGGTCCCGCAGGTACTGCAGCATCCATTCCGTCAGTGCGATGCTCATCTCGTTGGTTGCGGCCATCTCCTGCACAACGTCGCCCTCGAACACCTCGCCCGAGGGATGGACCCAGCGCACGATGGCCTGCGCCCCTGTCAGGCGTCCGGTCGCGGTGTGCAGGCGAGGCTGGTACAGCAATTCCACCTGGTTGCGGGTGAAGGCCCGGCGCAGGTCGGCCCCGCGCGTGAGCGTGCGCACCGCCTTTTCATTCAGATCGCTGGAAAAGAACTCGTAAGTGTGGCGGCCCAGCCCCTTGGCGTGCCGCATCGCGAGCCCGGCATTCGTGATCAGGATGTCCATCTCGCCGCCATCGTCCGGAAAGACCGCGACACCGATGCTGCAGGTCACGAAAATCTCCTGCGCGCCGCCCCGGTTGAAGCTCGTCGATGCGGCCTCGAGCAGGCGGTTGATGAAGCCGGCTGTCGTTTCCACGTCTTCCATGTGCGGCAGCAGCACGGCGAACTCATCGCCATCGAACCGGTACAGCGTGGGCCGGTCTGCGACCGCTCCCAGCGCCGCGGCGCACTCCGCTTCGACGCAACTGGTCAGCCGTTTGCCGATGCGCTGCATCAGCTGGTCGCCGACCGCCCGGCCCATGGCGTCGTTGACGCTGGCCAGCTGATCGACCCCGATATGGATCAGGGCACCCTTGCGCCTGCGCTTCGCGGGACGCCCGAGCGCGGCTTTCAGCGCATCCTTGTAGCGCAGTTTGTTCGGCAGCGCCGTCAGCGGATCGTGTTGCGCCAGATAGTCCCGATACACGGTCGCGGCGAGCGTGTTGCGGATGCGAAGGGCGAGCTCGCTGGGATCGACCGGTTTGGACAGGAAATCCATGGCGCCCAGGGACAGCGCCTGCAGCTTCACCTCGGGGTCGTGGGTGCTGGTCAGCACGATGGCCGGGACATGGCGAAGAACGGCGTCGTCGCGCATGATGGTCAGGATCTGCATGCCGTTCACCTTGGGCATCGACAGGTCCAGCAGCAGGAGGCTGGGGCGCCGGGCGCGCATCAGTTCGATGGCATCTTCGGCCCGGGTGGTCGAGACGAACAGCCGGTAGCCCGCGTCCTGCAGAAAGGCTTCCGTCATGTCGATGTTCAGCTGCTCGTCGTCGACCATCATGATGGTCGCCTCGGTCAGTCCGGCCAGCGACTCGTGGCCCCAGACCATTTCCTCCGGCGTCAATGCGCCCATGCGACGGTCAGCCAGCCGGTCCTCGCCCGGCATGAAGACGGTATTGGGCCCGGAGTGGCCGCTCGCGGTACCCGTGCCGATGCCTGTGCCGGCGCTGGTGCTTTCAGGACCCATGGAAGATGGCTCGGTGCATGTGACGATTGTGGTGGCTGCCAGGCAAATCAGGAAGTGGCCAGCGGTTCGGGAATCACGAGCCGGTCGCACATCAGGTCCAGCCGGGACAGCGCCGCGTTCAGGCCGCCAGCATCGCCCGACCTGGCAAGAACTTCGAGCTCACGCGCGGGCTCGGTCAACCCGTCATAGCCCATCATGCCGGCGGAACCGGCCAGCCAGTGCCCGAACTGGCCGAGCTCATCGAAATCGCCGGCCCCGAGAGCGTGGCGCGCCTGGTCGAGCCGATCGCGCAGTCGCCCCGCGAACTTGCTGACGATCGGAGACAGGCGGGGGTGGTCCGCGAACCTGGAATGGATAGGGCTGCGGCCCGGCGCAGCGATCAGCGGCAGGTCGACGCCGAGCGCCACCGGAACGCTGACCGGCATCAGGACGGGCTGACCCGCGAAGGCTTCGGGTCCGATGCGTTCGCCGCCCAGCAAACCGGCCACGCAGTCAAGCATGAGATCGATATCGACCGGCTTGGTCAGGCAGGTATTGCATCCAGCCGCGAGCACCTCTTCTTCGTAGCCTTTCATCGCATTGGCGGAGAAAGCGACGATGGGCGTGACGACGCCCCGGCTGCGCAACAGCT
>JANXVP010000346.1 GCA_025351615.1 Ramlibacter sp.
ACACTGCCTTCCGAACAACCCATGGCCGCCGCCGTTTCGGCCACGTCCATATCCTCCCAATAACGCATCAGGAAGGCTTCGCGTTGACGGCCGGGCAGTTCGAGAATCTCGGATTCGATTTCCCGCAGGATCTGGGCCCTGTGGGTCGAGTCCTCTGCACTTTCAACCTGCTGGGAGCTGTCGGAGGACGTATAAGTTTCAAGCAAATCGAAGTCGCCGTCGTCCGAAGCGGATTCGAAGTCGCTCATGTTCGAAAACAGTGCGTTGCGGGTCTTTTGGCGGCGAAACCAGTCGAGCGTGCAATTCGACAGGATCCGCTGGAACAGCATCGGCAACTCGTTGGGCGGCTTGTCGCCGTAGTGTTCCGCGAGCTTCATCATGCTGTCCTGCACGATGTCGAGCGCCGCCTCTTCGTCGCGAACGTGATAGATCGAGCGCTTGAAGGCCCGCTTTTCGACGCCTTTGAGGAAGTCGGAGAGTTCTCGTTCGGTTGCCAAGGAATCGGGACCAGGTCGATCGGACCGGTGTTGTGTCTCGTTTTAGGGGCGCTGGGCGCAAGGTGCACGCCGATAGCCTCAAATTATGGCATCGCCTGACGTGTTTTTTCGCCCGCCTTTGCTGCAGTGCGATAATGCAGCTTGCAAGTCAAAAGGCAAACGAGCCCTGATCCGGCGGTGCGATAGGCCCGCCCATGGTTTTGGGTTCTAAGTCCCGACACAGCTTCACAAGAGTGAGTCAAGGGGCACCCTAGGTTTTTCGTCAGAGAAATTCGCAAAGGTTGATCATGGAAATGACCAAAGCCGAAATCGTTTCGGCCGCCGCAGCGTCGTCTGCTGCATCCCAGGGCGCTGCATCCGGCGCCGCCTCTTCGCAGGAGCTTCGCGGCGCGGAGATCCTCATCAAGGCCCTGCAGGCCGAGAACGTCAAATTCGTCTGGGGTTACCCCGGCGGCGCGGTCCTGCATATCTACGATGCGTTCTACAAGCAGGACACGATCCAGCATGTGCTGGTGCGCCATGAGCAGGCCGCCGTCCACGCGGCCGACGGCTATGCCCGCGCCACTGGCGATGTCGGTGTGGCGCTGGTGACTTCGGGTCCGGGCGTCACCAACGCCGTGACCGGAATCGCCACCGCCTACATGGACAGCATTCCGATGGTGGTCATCACCGGGCAGGTGCCCACGGCAGCCATCGGGCTCGATGCCTTCCAGGAATGCGACACGGTCGGCATCACCCGCCCGATCGTCAAGCACAACTTCCTGGTCAAGGACGCCCGGCATGTCGCCGAGACCATGAAAAAGGCTTTCCACATCGCCCGCACCGGCCGGCCAGGCCCCGTGGTGGTGGACATTCCGAAGGACGTTTCTTTCAACAAGGCCCTCTACGCCGGCTATCCCGACAAGGTGGAGATGCGCTCGTACAACCCGGTGCGCAAGGGCCATGGCGGACAGATCCGCAAGGCGCTTCAGTTGCTGCTGGCGGCGAAGCGGCCCTACATCTACACCGGCGGCGGCGTCATCCTCAGCAACGCGACCCAGGAGCTGCGAACCCTGGTCGACATGCTGGGATTTCCCTGCACCAACACCTTGATGGGGCTGGGCGCCTACCCGGCCAGCGACCCCAAGTTCCTGGGCATGCTGGGCATGCACGGCACCATCGAGGCCAACAACGCGATGCAGAACTGCGACGTGTTGCTGGCCGTCGGCGCGAGATTCGACGACCGGGTGATCGGCAACCCGAAGCACTTCGCCCAGAACGAACGCAAGATCATCCACATCGACATCGATCCCTCCAGCATTTCCAAGCGGGTGAAGGTGGATATCCCGATCGTCGGCGACGTGAAGGATGTATTGACGGAACTGATCGGCATGATCCGCGAAAGCGGTACGTTACCCGAAGCCGCCGCCTTGGCGGCGTGGTGGGAGACGATCGAGACCTGGCGCAAGCGGGAGTGCCTGCGCTACGACCGCGCCAACACCGAGGTCATCAAGCCGCAGTACGTGGTCGAGACCCTGTGGAACATGACCAGGGACGCCGATGCCTATGTGACGTCCGACGTCGGGCAACACCAGATGTGGGCTGCCCAGTACTACCGCTTCGACCAGCCCCGCCGCTGGATCAACTCGGGCGGCCTGGGCACCATGGGCGTGGGCATCCCGTACGCGATGGGGATCAAGCTGGCGAAACCCGACAGTGAGGTGTTCTGCATCACTGGCGAAGGATCGGTGCAGATGTGCATCCAGGAACTCTCCACCTGCCTGCAATACAACACCCCGATCAAGATCGTCTCGCTGAACAACCGCTACCTGGGCATGGTCCGGCAGTGGCAGGAAATCGATTACGAGGGTCGCTACAGCCACAGCTACATGGACGCGCTGCCCGACTTCGTCAAGCTGGCCGAGGCCTATGGCCACGTCGGCATGCTGATCGAGCACCACCGCGACGTCGAACCGGCCCTGCGCGAGGCGCGCAAGCTCACGGACCGCACGGTGTTCATGGATTTCCGCACCGATCCGACCGAGAACGTGTTTCCCATGGTCAAGGCCGGCAAGGGGATCACGGAAATGCTGCTGGGGTCCGAAGACCTGTAACCAGACCGTCACCCCGCGCAGGCCGTCATCCCCGAGTTGGCCGTCATCCCGAGTTGGCCGTCATCCCCGCGCAGGCGGGGACCCAGGATGCCCTGGATTCCCACCTGCGCGGGAACGACGGCGAAGAATCTATTGGCCTGCCAAGCCCGCCGCTTACCGGTTGCGGGGGAGGGCACCGAAAAGAGGAATCAAATGAAACATATCATCGCCGTGCTGCTCGAAAACGAACCGGGCGCTTTGTCGCGCGTGGTCGGCCTGTTTTCCGCCCGCGGCTACAACATCGAATCGCTCACGGTTGCGCCGACCGAGGATCCGTCGCTCTCGCGCATGACGATCCAGACCGCCGGCTCCGACGAGGTGATCGAACAGATCACCAAGCACCTGAACCGCCTGATCGAGGTGGTGAAGGTTGTGGACCTCACCGAAGGCGCCTACACCGAGCGCGAACTCATGATGGTGAAGGTCCGCGCCGTCGGCAAGGAGCGCGAGGAGATGAAGCGCATGGCCGACATCTTTCGCGGCCGCATCATCGACGTCACCGAGAAAAGCTACACCATCGAGCTGACCGGCGACCAGGGCAAGAACGACGCCTTCCTCGAGGCGATTGACCGTACCGCCATCCTCGAGACGGTGCGCACCGGTTCCAGCGGGATCGGTCGCGGCGAGCGCGTCCTGCGGGTCTAGAACATGTTCCCCTTAGTTTCTGAATTTCAACAGGAGAGACCATGAAGGTTTATTACGACAAGGACTGCGACCTGAGCCTGATCAAGGGCAAGACGGTCGCGATCATCGGCTACGGCTCGCAGGGCCATGCCCACGCCCAGAACCTGAACGACAGTGGCGTCAAGGTGGTGGTTGGGCTGCGCAAGGGCGGCGCTTCGTGGGACAAGGTCGGCAAGGCCGGCTTGCAGGTCGCTGAAGTCGCCGATGCCGTGAAAGCGGCTGACATCGTCATGATCCTCTCCCCGACGAGCAGATCGCCACCGTCTACAAGAACGACGCCTTCCTCGAGGCGATTGACCGTACCGCCATCCTC
>JANXVP010000348.1 GCA_025351615.1 Ramlibacter sp.
CCCAGCCCCAGCCCCACCAGGGCTTCTGCGCGATGAGATGCAGCACATTGCTCCATAAGATCGCACGGCTGCCGCACCCATCCCCCGAGACCAGCCGGCTGAATGCATTCGGAACCGTGACTCCCGTCATGTGCTCCAGAAACAGCGGCAGAGACACTGCGGCCGCGCCGTAGGCCAGCACTGCGAACAGGCTGACGCCGGCAACGCGTCGGTCCAAAGGACGACACCACCAGAATGTCAGCACGGCGAGCAGGCCGATCTGCAACACGCCTGTCCGAGACGCCGACGCCGCATTGGCAACAGCCAGCAGCGCAGCGCCGGGAAAGCACCACCAGACACCGGTGCCACGTTGGCGCTGCCAGAGCAGTGCCGCCAGGCCGATCGATGTCAGCGTCGCGAAATGGTTCCGTTGCCGCAGATTGGCGAACGCTTCTCCCGCGGACGTCGGATTGACCCAGGGGGCAAGCTGCGCGGACAGGCCGAAATATTGCGCCATTGCGAACAAGCTGCTCACAAGGGCGGCGATCAGCCACGCATTCGCGATCGCTGCTGCCGTCCATGGCCGCGTCTTGACGCCGCTCGAGATCGAGGCACTCAACGCGATCACGACCAGGCCGGCCACGGCGAGCAACACGGGAGGAGATGCCCTCCCGAGGGCCGTGAGCAACGCCGCCAAGACGATTGCGGCCCTCAGGTGTCGGCGTGTGACTTGCGGAGCAACGAGAACCCACAACAGCAAGCTCGCCGCCGCTGCAACAAGCCAGGGCTCGATCACGGCCGAGGGTCCGCCTGCTGCCGGATTCAACCAGGGAACGGCTACCGCAATGCAAAAAAAGATCAGTGAAATTCTGGCACCCTTAGAACGCGTACCCGCAGTTCCCGAACGGTGGCACTGGCATTCGCTCTTGGATTCTAGACAGCTCAGAGTCTGGACGCGCCTGCTGCGAGGATCTCAGGGAAGGACGAAATCCCGCAGTTGCGGGAACCGGCTCTTCGCAAGTTCCGCTACGTCGCCCTTGAGCCGGGCATAGAAGTTTTCTCCCCGCTGCCAGCGGATGATCTGGAACTGGCGGACGGCTTCCTGCCGTTGTCCGTTCAAGGCCAGGGCCAACGCATAGCGGTACTGCGTGGCGGCCCAGGGATAGCGCAGGGCCAGTTGCCTGATCTCTTCCAGATCCGCATCCGGCATGGACGGTCGAAGCGCGATTCTCGGAGCGGTCAGCAACGCTCCCAGCTGTGTTTGCATGACGACGTCGGGACGGTGATGGTCGGTCGGGGTGTTTCCGAGGCGAAGCTGTTCAAAACGGACGATCCTGAAATCCTCTTCGATCGCCAGATATTCCGCCACAGACCAGGCCAGGCCGGCGCTGAAGACCAGCAACAGCGCCAAGACAGGCTTGCTGCCGATGCGCAGCCGCGCCTGCGCATCGGATGCTTTTTCGAGCACCCCCACCAGAAAAAGCACCGGGGCCAGGAAATACACATACGCGAATGGAAATTCGAGCATCGAGTGCGTTGCCAGGGGCAGCAGCACGGCAAGGCAGTACCAGGGTTCGAGCCGGTCCGCAGCCCTGAGGCGGCGCCAGAACCAGAAGCCAGAGACGATCAACAAGATTGCGGCAAACGGGAAACCCAGCCAGACAATCAGGTCGATCGCCAGGTTGTGGCTGTAGGTAAACGGGTTGTTGATGACGTAGGCATCTGCAACCGTGTTGTGTGCCTTGGCGACGCCCGCCATGCCCCATCCCCACCAGGGCCGCTGAAGCGCCGCTTCGAGCAACTGCGACCACATGGCGAAGCGGATGTCGCCCTGGCCGAAGCGGCTTTCGATCCGGCCGCCCAACAAGTCCATGGACGCCAGCATCTTCGGCCAGAAAATGTACATGGCAAGAAATATCGCTCCTGTCCCCGGGGCTGTCCACGAGGACACCTGACGCGCCACTCGATAGCGCTTCAACTGCCACCAGACGAGAACCGTTGCCAGGCCCAGCGCCCCGCTACGCGACTCGGTGACAGCGATGCCGGCGCAGAGGGCGACAACCAGCAACGCGGCAACTCGCGCTGGTATTTTCCCAGCTGCATGCAGGAAGCCGGTGCTCGCGACAGCCATGACCAGCAGGGTGGCCAGCTGGTTCGGCTGCCCCAGGTTGCCGCCGGGCCGACGCTGCTCAGACATGCGGGCGATCAGGGCCGTGTGCTCCCACAGACCGAACACCTGCGCAAAGGCAACAACGGTGGAGGCAAGGCCCCCAAGGACGAAAACCAGGGCAAGCGCTTGCGCGGGCGACCAGTGTCGAAGCGCGTGCGATTCAGGAGCGAGCTCCTTCGCGGCGTTGAACCCGAGCGTCAGGCAGGCGATGCACGCCGCCATGTAAAAGCAAACGACGAGCATGTCGCCCCGGTAGGCCAGCATGCCGGTGGCATATTGCACCAGCGTCAGGCCGGCAATGAGCACGAAAGGCCAGACCACCAGGGGGACACTTGCAGCCGACAGCCTGCCCCACAGGCTCCGGGCCCAGGCGGTCCACGAGAGC
>JANXVP010000377.1 GCA_025351615.1 Ramlibacter sp.
ACCAGCATGATGTCCTCAAACTCTGCTACCAGCGGCTTGGCGACTGCGATGACGGGGTTTCTGAGTTCCAGCGCGAACCTGTCGGGCCTGGCGCCCGGCGACATGGCCGGACTGATGCAGAAGCTGAACAGCTCCAACGGGAAGATTTGAACACCTCGCGGGATAGTTCGCTCGCATGCAGGCGACCATGGCGTCGCCAGGTCGCCTTGCCGTGCGGCGTCACATGAGCTTGTGGAACTTGGCGTGGTCGTGTGTCCCACGCGTGCATGGTGTCTGCCCTCGCCTCTGCGTGGGCCAGGGCCGCGATCGAATGGATGGCAACATCGGAGAGCGCAGCTCGCGCCGTCCCTGAGATGGCCGCGGGTCAGCGACAACTGGCAGGGCAGGCAAGAAGCTGAGCCGCGCTTGGCTGGCGGTCCGCAAGAAAACATCACAGGCTCTGGAATTTCAGAACGACGCTGGACCAGATCCACGAATCGTTGCTTGCGGCCGCGGCTGCGCGCTTCCGTGGCATCGGCAAACGGTCGCGAGACAATCCGCTCTGACGAGAACTCCCTCGCCTCCGTGAGGGATTCCTGCGGCGTTGGCTTCGTCCGTGTCGATGTGCATTTCCAGTGCCGCACCGGCGCTGATCCGAATCACGACATCGGCGAACGAGGTGGTGTGCGCAGACGTGCCCAGAGTCACTTCGATACGATCGCCGTCGTGCAGACCGAGGCGGTCGGCATCGGCGGGACTTGCATGCACATGCCTGTGAGCAACGATCAACCCGTTGCTGCGCAGCTTGCCGGCAGGCCCGACAATCGTCACTGTCGGCGTGTCGTCCGTATTGCCTGAGAGCCGAAGTGGCGCGTCGATGCCGATGCGACAAGCCTCTGTCCGGGTGATCTCGATCTGGTTGGTTTCCCGGCACGGGCCCAGCACCCGGACCCGGTTGATCCGGCCGCGCTCGGCCACCACATCGACCGTCTCGCTGGCGGCCCAATAGCCCGCCTGGCTGAGTTCATGCTCCAGGGTCAGCTGATAACCGGCGCCGAACAGCGCTTCGACCGATGCCTGGGTCAGGTGCACGTGGTGCGCCGAAACGGCGACCGGGATGGAACTGTTGCCGCCGGGAACCAACCCGTTGCCGGATTGCTTCAGCAGCCCAAAGGTTTCCCTGGCGATCATCCATTCTTCGCTTGCGCGGACCACCATGACCTTCATGCGCGAATGAGCTTGTTGCAACTCGACAGGCAGGCGGGCACCCGGACGGTAGCTTTCGTTCAAGCCGTCGTCGAGGTGCAGGCCCAGAAACTCGAAGCCCTGGCAGATGCGGCGGCGCATCGCGGGAGAGTTCTCGCCGATGCCGCCGGTGAACGCAACGACGTCGCATCCGCCCATGGCGGCCGCGTAGGCTCCGATGCATTTGCGCACGCGGTAGCCGAACACCTGCAGTGCAAGCTGGGCCCTCGCGTTGCCCAGCAAGGCTTGCGCCTCGACTTCGCGCAAGTCGCCGCTGATCCCCGAAAGCGCCTTCAACCCGCTGTCTTCATAGAGGGCCTTCTCGATCTGCTCGGCACTCAGCCCCAGTGTGCGCATCAGATAGGGATAGGCGCCGGGATCCAGGTCGCCACAGCGGCTGCCCATGACGAGTCCCTCGAGCGCCGTCATTCCCATCGATGTATCAACGGACAGGCCGCGTTCAATCGCGCAGACGCTGGCTCCATTGCCCAGGTGGCAGCTGACGATACGCAAACTGCTTGCAGGAACGCCGATGTGCCGCGCGACCGCCTCCATGACGTGCTGGTGCGACGTGCCGTGGAAGCCATAGCGCTTCAGTCCCGCCTCTCGCCAGGCCTCTGGCACTGCATAGGTGCTGGCTTGCGCTGGCATGCTTCGATGGAAGGCGGTATCGAACACCGCGACGTGGGGGATCCCGGGCCAGCGGGCGCGGGCCAGTCGAACCCCAGCGAGGTTTCCCGGGTTGTGCTGAGGCGCCAGCGGCGTCCAATGCTCGATCGCAGCTTCGACCACGCCATCGATCAACACCGGTCTTGCATAATCGCCGGCGCCATGCGCTATGCGGTGGCCGACAGCATCGATGGGGCCGACTCCAGCTTGTGTCAGGCTTTCGAGGATTCCGCTCCATGCAGCCGGCACGGATTCGGGTCGGTCGACGTGCGACTCGAACACAGCAGTCTCCCGAACCATGTCGTAGACGCCGAACTTGATCGACGAGCTGCCCACGTTCAGCGACAAAATTTGCATCAAGGTGGACTCAAGCCGAGAAATCCCTCGGCAGGTCGATGGTGAAAACACATCCCTCGCCAGGCAGGTTACGGACGCTGAGCGTGCCGTCGATGCCGAGCGCCGACAGCAACATGTCGCGGTCCGCATTCACCGCCAGGTCGCTGCCGTCCATGTCCACGGAAAACTCACATGCAAGTGCCTTGGCCTCCAGCAAGGCCGAGACGCTGATGTCGGCGACAAGCCCCGCGATCCGCACGTGCTGCC
>JANXVP010000390.1 GCA_025351615.1 Ramlibacter sp.
ACCAGCAGGTCGCCCGGCTCCGCGCCCTTGACCCCGACCGGGCCGGACAGGAAATGCACGGTTGACAGGTCAACGTCGCGCACATCGTCGGCGCTGTCGTCGTTCTTGATCGCGCCGCCGGTCCAGTCGTAGGTTTCCAGCTTGAATTCGTCGCCCGGGCTGACCCAGACAGCCATCGGGATATCCGGGTGCCAGCGGTTGTGGATGCTCTCGTTCTCGTACGGGGACTGCTTCAGGTCGACTTTGATCAGGGTCTCGGCCATGTTGGGCTCCTAGGTTTGGCGGTGGCGAAAGAAAAACGGTTGAACAGATGGGCGGTGCGGCATCACACCGAGAGGTAGGCCTTGATGTGCTGCTGGTCGGTGTTGGCGCGGGTGGTCTCGTGCACCAGCCGGCCGCCCTCAATCACGAACAGCCGGTCGGCGACGTCCATCGCAAACGACAGCACCTGCTCGGACACGACGATCGTGATCTGGCGCAGCTTGCGGATCTCGTTGAGCGCCTTGGCAATGTCCTTGATGATCGAAGGCTGGATGCCTTCGGTCGGTTCGTCGAGCAGCAGCACCTTGGGGTCGGTGACCAGCGCGCGCGCGATCGCCAGCTGCTGCTGCTGCCCTCCCGAGAGGTTGCCGCCTTTGCGCTTGCGCATGTCCCACAGCACCGGGAACAACGCGTAGATCTCTTCAGGAATCACGCGGTGCGTCGCGTTCTCCAGCCCGGTCTGGATGTTCTCTTCCACCGTCAGCGTGGGGAAGATCATCCGGCCCTGCGGCACGTAGGCGATTCCCTTTGCGACGCGGCGAAAGCTCTCGTCTTTCGAGACGTCGTTGCCGGCCACTTCGATGTGGCCGCTCTTGAGCGGCAACACGCCCATCAGGCTCTTGAACAGCGTGGTTTTGCCCATGCCGTTGCGGCCCATGATGGCGACGGTTTCGTTGGACCTGCCCTCGAACGAGATGCCGTGCAGTGCCTCGCTCTGGCCGTAGGCAACGTGCAGGTCCGTGACTTTCAGCATGGGGATTCCTTCAATGGCCGAGGTAGACATCGATCACCCTCGGGTCGGCCTGCACCTGCTCCATCGGCCCCTCGGCCAGGATTTTTCCCTGGTGCATGACGGTGACCTTGTGGGCGATGCGCTTGACGAAATCCATGTCGTGCTCGATCACGATCACGGCGCGGTTGCGGCAAATGCGTTTGAGAAGATCGGCGGTGAGCTCGCGTTCCCGGGCGCTCATGCCGGCGATCGGCTCGTCCAGCATCAGCAGCTCAGGTTCCTGCATCAGCAGCATCCCGATTTCCAGCCACTGCTTCTCGCCGTGGCTGAGGAGCCCTGCCTCGATATCGAGTCGGTCGCCCAGGCCGATGTCCTCGGCCACCGCCTGCACCCGGGCCTTCACTTTGTCGGTGCACTTGAAGGCCAGCGCCCCCAGCACGGAGCGGCCGGCCGGGAACGAGACTTCCAGGTTCTGGAACACCGACAGGTTCTCGTAGATCGACGGCGTCTGGAACTTGCGGCCGATCCCCAGCCGCACCCTTCGGTGTTCGGCCATCCGCGTCAGCTCGGTGTTGTTGAACTTGATGCTGCCAGCGCTGGCCCGGGTCTTGCCGCAGATCAAATCCAGCAGCGTGGTCTTGCCGGCGCCGTTGGGGCCGATGATCACGCGCAGCTCGTTGCGGTCGATGTACAGCGTCAGGTTGTCGATGGCCTTGAAGCCGTCGAAGGAGACGCTCAGGTCCTCGACCGCTAGCGCGAAGTCGGTGTTGCTCATGGCGTGAGTCTCCGTTCAGGCGTGTTGGCCGCCTCGCCGTCGGACACGGCCGGCGAGGCGGAGGGCTGCGCGGCGATGGAGGCCCCGCGCGGCACAGCGCGGGGAGCCGCCTCACCAGTCCGGGACGCAGCGACGGTCTGGCGCTTGCGCATTGCTTCCATGCGGCCCTTCCACCATGGCCGCACGTGGCTTTCCCAGACCCCGGCCAGTCCCATCGGGAAGGCCATGGTCACGCCGATAAACAGCCCGGCCATCAGGAACAGCCACATGTCGGGGAAGGTTTCAGAGAAGTAGGTCTTGCCCGCGTTCACCAGCAGCGTGCCGTAGACCGCGCCGACCAGGCTCATGCGGCCGCCGACGGCGGCATAGATCACCATCTCGATCGACGGCACGATGCCGACAAAGCTGGGCGACATGAAGCCGACCTGCAGCGAGAACAGCGCGCCGCCGATGCCAGAGAGCGCTGCTGCCAGGCAGAAGGTGAAGATGCGGAAGTTGGCCACGTCATACCCCGAGAAGCGCACCCGGTCTTCCTTGTCGCGCATGGCCAGCAGCAGGGTGCCGAATTTGCTTGTCTGCATCCAGCGGCACAGCACGATGGCGCCGATCAGCAGCGCCACGCAGACGTAGTACAGGATCAGCTTGGCGCTGTCGGTCCGGGTGTCCCAGCCGAGCATCGTCTTCAGGTCGGTCATGCCGTTGACGCCGCCGGTGTACCCCTGCTGGCCGATGATCAGCACCGTGAGGATCAGCGCCACGGCCTGCGTGATGATGGCGAAGTAGACGCCGCCGACGCGCCGCTTGAACATCGCGTAGCTCACGATCCAGGCCAGCAGCGTGGGCACCGCGATCACCGCGCACAGCGCGAACGGCAGGCTCTTGAACGGCACCCACAAGGCCGGCAACGCCGTGATCTGGTTCCAGTCCATGAAGTCGGGAATGCCGGGCGTCGACTGGATCTTGGTGCTGATCGGATCGGACGCCTCCAGCTTGAGGAACATCGCCATCGCATACCCGCCGAGGCCGAAGAACACGCCCTGCCCGAGGCTCAGCACGCCGCCGTAGCCCCACACCATCACCAGGCCGATGGCGACGAAGGCGTAGGTGAGGTACTTGCCGACCAAGTTAAGCCGAAAGATGTCCAGCGACAGCGGCAACACCACTGCCAGCAATACCGTCAGGAGCAACAGGCTTGCGAGCTGGTAACGGTTGATCCAGGCTTGCAGGGATTTCATGGAACGGTCCTTGGGTATTAAGAAATCAACGCCGCACCTTGCTGGCGAACAGGCCCTGCGGCCGCACCATCAGGATCACCACGATCAGAGACAGCGTCAGCACCTTGGCCATCGAGCCATGCAGGAAGAATTCGCTGATCGACTGCGTCTGGGCGATGCCGAAGGCGGAGACCACGGTGCCCATCAGGCTGGCGGCGCCGCCAAAGGTGACGACCAGGAAGGCGTCCACGATGTACAGCGACCCCGAGGTCGGTCCGGTGGAGCCGATGGTGGTGAAGGCTGCGCCGGCGATGCCTGCAATACCGCAGCCGATGGCGAAAGTCAGTCGGTCGGTCTTGCGGGTGTCGATGCCGGTGGCATTGGCCATCACCCGGTTGGCAACCGTGGCGCGCACCCGCAGGCCCCAGCGGCTGCGGTGCAAGGCCACCAGCACGCCCGCCGTCACCAGGGCAGTGAGCCCCAGCACGAACATGCCGTTGATCGGGATGTCCAGCCCGGGCGACGGCGCCCAGGAACCGAGCAGCCAGTCCGGCAACGTCGGGCTGACTTCCTTGGGCCCGATGAAGGTACGGAACATTTGCTGGATCGCCAAGCTGATCCCCCAGGTGGCCAGCAGCGTATCCAGCGGCCGCTTGTACAGATGGCGGATCAGCCCCCATTCGACCAGCCAGCCGGCCACGAAGGCGAAGCCGAAGGCCGCCACGATTGCGAATGGAAAGTAGTACTTGACCAGCCCCGGCGCATGGTTCGCCGCCAGTGTGGAGGTCAGGTAGATGGTGTAGGCGCCGATCGTCATGAACTCGCCGTGTGCCATGTTGATGACGCCCATCTGGCCGAAGATGATTGCCAACCCCAATCCCATCAGCAGCAGCACGGCGAAGAGGCTCAGGCCGGCGAAGCCCTGCATCAGGCCGATGTTCATCATTTCGGAGATCGTCATACGCTGCTTCTTTCGGGACTGGGTGGCAATCAAACGGCGACCGCAGGGCGGCTTACTGGTAGCCCTTCGGAAAGGGATCCGGCTTGATCAGGTTGGGCGACTCGGAGACCACCTTGAAGCTGGCGTCCGGCATGCCCATCGCGATACGCGACTTGCTCCACAAGTGGTGGTTTGCGTCCAGCTTCACGTAACCCTCGGGCGCTTGCTTCAGCTCGATGCCCGGAGAGGCGGCCACAACCTTGTCGACGTCGAAGCTCTTGGCTCTTTCGACCGCGGCCTTCCACAGCCAGGGGCCGAGGTAGCCGGCCTGGGTCACGTCGCCGATCACCGAGTTGGGGCCGTACTTGGCCTTGAAGGCAGCGACGAACTTCTTGTTGTTGTCGTTGTCCAGCGACTGGAAGTACTTCATCGACGAGTAGAAGCCAGCGAAATTCTCGCCGCCGACACCGGTCATTTCGTCTTCCGTCACTGCCAGCGTCACGAGCAGTTGCTTGTCACC